>JAWOFK010000044.1:0-15645 GCA_046497565.1 Dehalococcoidia bacterium | reverse complement strand
TACCGGGCCATATCGCCGGTAAGGGAACGCATCACGGAGATAGAGCAGGAAATGGCAGCCAGCGCACGCCGGGTTGCAGAGGTCGAAGCTCTAATGGCCGACCCCTCCCATTACAAAGACTCCCATAATGTAGTTGCTGTGAACCGCGAATATGCGGCGCTAAAGGAAAACGTGGCCCGGTTGACGGCTGAGTGGGAGGGTCTGGTGGGCGAGGCCGAGCGCATAGACGCGGACTACCGCAGGAGACGAGAAGAGCTGGCTGGATGACAATTGTGATCTGGCTGGCGGCTCCTGACTACTGGCTCCTGACTACTGACTCCTGACTCCTGACCCGGGCTACGGCCTCCTGGCCGCTGAAGTCTACAATAGTCTTTCAGCTCTTTCTCGTTGACCACCACAAAGTCCCAGGGCTGCAGGTTGAAGCCTGAAGGAGCCCAGCGGACAGCTTCGATAATCTTGTCCACGTATTCATCCGGTACAGGGTCCGGCTTAAACCTGCGGATGCTCCTCCTCTTCTTAACCAGTTCCAGGAAGCTGTCATAATCCATAGCAATCTCCTTCTTAGCTGTAATTCCCGCCGCACAGCAATGTCTCAGGGTAGCTTGAAAGCCATTGGCAAAGGAACCCCACTATTGGCTTTGTCTAGCCCGGCTCGGTCGGCAGGTTAGTCACTGTTGGGCCCAAGAGTACATAAGAGGTTTCCTACCTGGCAAGGCAGGTAGCCCAACCCGAATGGCTGCACAATAGTCAGAGTTGTTGAGTCACATTCCGATGTTTTGTTCAACGGGAGCTGGATTTGATCTTTCGTTTCGGCACGGTAAGACTCGCTGGAGGTTGAGGGCAGCCTCCGATTGGGCAACGTGCCAAGGTCTGAAGGGCACAGCCAGGGGCAAGATTGCCTAGGAAACCAATTATCCGGTGATGGCCACTGACCCTACATCTAGTCTAGACAACGTCTGCTCTCCGGAAACACCGCTCTTGATTGAGGAGGAATCGAACCGGTAACTGGTCCGACGCCTCAGAGTCAAGGAATCGGATGTTCTTCTTCAAGTCAGCTTAGAGTATTGCCCAGCAGCTGCAGTAGAGTGCCTATACCTAGTATGCATACTCCACTAAGTATACCCCATCTAAGCCGGCGGCCCAGCTTCTTGAACAACTGAGAGCTAAATTCGAGGTCCCCGTTTTTCTCTCGAAACGCCTTGACTGGGTCAAAGTCAAACGCTGCAGCGGCTAGGATGATGGCTCCGAGAAAGGCGATTGCCAACCCCCAGTTTACCAGTGTTACACCCATAGTTCCCCTCCTTACGGTGCAGTCTACCAAATTTCAAATGGCTAGCAGAAGCGTCGAAGTCTGTTTACCAGCGTCCCGTGAAACACAATGGCTAAAAATGTCTGAGTACTCAGCACACATATCGGGTATTGCGGTATGGGTCAATGCTTTCTTCTCTTCCTGCTTGATGTCATACGCAGATTGGTTCGGTCCTGTACTGCCTCGGGATTCACGTGCTTTAACCATTTGTCCAGGATATCGTGGTCAAACGCGCTTCCCAGTTCCACATATTCTTCCGGATCGTCCTTTCTTACTACGTAAACGCTACCCGTCGACCTAACAAAGAAGTAGCTGAGGAGTCTATTGCTAATGCGCGAAACCTCAATGCGCGTAAAAGTGTAACGCATAGCTATGGAAGATGTGATCTTGGCAAAGTCCTCTTCTGGTAACTCAAATTGAACTCGGTTTGTTTTCCCCGGTCCAATGGGCCAGAACTGATAGAGAGTCCAGAGGTCAATTGGGAAGTTACGCAGTAATAGGGCCAGTTCCTCCAGAGTTCCTATGTTCACGCTAGTCACGACTGTATTTACCTTTACAGGTATCTCCTCTTCAAGTAGCCGTTCAATCCAGCTTAGCACGATGTCAAAATGAGAATGATGATTGCGCATCCTCGAATGAATATCCTTGGGGCCCTCCAGTGGGAGGCTGACTAGGTTTACAGCTTCTTTAAGGATTGGTATATGTTGATCACGTAGCCCAAGAGCATTGCTGTCTACCTGTACAAACAGACCATCCCGTGCGATGCGTTGTAGCAGGAGAGGAAAATCGCAGTAATTGAACGGGTCCCCACCTTCGAACGTAATCATACGAGGTCGCCATATCTCACACTGAGCGATAATTCGTTGCCAAAGACTAAGGTCACCGTATCCCCTGCCGTCAAACGGAACGTAGCAGAAGGCACAGCCTAGATTGCAGCGATCGGCAAAGTTGAATATTATCCTGTCTACATGGTATCGCATTGTTCGAATTAGTCTCTCACGATTTTTCTACTGAAGCTGATCAAGATGATGGCTAGCATAGTGTATCCAATAAGCGCCTCCATTGGCATGATCAGTCGCGCAACTCCGTATTGTTCCCATCCCAGAAGGTCCGCTCCAACAAACGCGGAAATGCTGAACACCAAGGCCAACGGGAATTGGCATATGTTGGAGAGCAGTTGTTGGGAACCATTGGAGACGGTTGCGTAAACGCCCGAGCCAAAAAAGGGCAGAACGAGGTATAATCCAGCGAACAGGAAAATCCAAAGCAATGCCCAGTAAATGCTCCTCTCAGGCTTCTCGCCATACCCAACGAGCCAGTCCAAGAATAGTAGCTCGAGGAACCCCTTGAACTTGTTCGTGTAAGATTTTCTTTTGCATACACGTTGACGAAAGTAGTAGTTCGCCGCGATGTCTATCTCGCCATGACTCCTAAACGCCCTTTTCAGGGTATTGTATACTTCTGATGCCATTTCAAACTCACTTGGTGAGTTGGCTACCTTCTCAGTTGTGACGATACGGTCAAAAACAGCGCGCGTAACATCTGCGTCAAACAATTTGATACCATAAAGGTTCGCTCCCGTGAATTCCGTCCTTGTCAAATCTGCCCCCCGAAATTGGGTAACGTATAGGCGAGTATTGGATAGATTTACTCGATACAGGTCTGCCTGCGAGAAATCAGCGAACGAAAGGTCACATCCCTCGAAAGTGCATTCTTTGAGAATGGCACCTCGGAAGTCTGCATACGAAAGATCCATACCTACAAAGGACTTGCTTCGGAGCTCTTGCCCGGCAAAGTCTTTCTCAGTTCTATTACTAGTCAACCTGATTCTCCCATGGCCGTGGGCGGAAACCTACTACTCATCCTAATTTAGACTAACCACATCGTCTGTGTCAACGCGTATGATCGACTGGACGAAGCTTGTTCGGCTCACCAAATGAGCAACATGTCTGCCGGCAAATTTCTAATTGACAGACTTGAATGAGAGTATTACATTCAAGTAAGTACACCTGGGCAGTGCAGACGCTAGCACTGGTAAGAATTCGCTTGGAATCGACTGATGAATGTGCGGGAGGCTATTCGATGGAGCCGGTCATCGCTCTTATCTACGATTGTGACGATACCTTGTGTAGGGATACGACAGACTTGTTACTCGGAACACACGGCATCGATGTTGAAAAATTCTGGTCTTACGTCAGCCGACGGGTGGAGAAAGGGCCGGGATTCGCCCCTTGCCTACTTAACAAGAATTCTCGAGGTGGTTAGGACTGGGCCTTTGAAGGTGTCACCAGACCGAGATTGCGCGAGATCGGCGCCGAGGTTGAACTTCTCACTGGTTTGTCCGGGATGCTCAAGGAACTGGACTGGCTTGTCTCACACCACAAAGATACAAGCTTAGAATTGGCGCACTACATTGTCTGAGGCGGCATAGGTGAGTCATTACGAGGTTTCAGAATTGCGCGCTATATGCAGAAGATTCTTGCCTGTGAGTTTGATCCTGATCGAGATACGGGAACGTCATTAGCTATTAAGGCCTCAGTTACATTAACTGAAGAGACTAGATTCGTCCATGCCATCACCAAGAATATATCAGGGAGGCAGCTTCGCCGAGTTCCTTACGCTGCGCATGTTGTTCCGATGCAGAAGCGTAGAATACCGTTCCGCAATATGGTCTATACAGGTACTGGTCTCAGTGATATTCCGTCTTTTTCACCGGTCGCGATAAATGGTGGGGACGGGGTGGGAGTAGCCGACAAACCGGTGAGGGAATATGAATCGGCTAAGGGTGGAAGGATGACCACCGGATCTCACTCTGCCAACTACCAACGCGGCTGTGATATGAAACGCGCCCTTGAGGTGGCTGTCCTAGACAAGGCATGGGGCATCCACCTTGATCTTCAGCGGGCTGTTCGCCGTGGTTCGACTGGATGAGGCGTAACCAGGCAGTTGCCTCAATAAAGGGAGGCAACAAGATGGCTGATTGTTTGGTTACTTCTCGTCATTCCGCGCAATGGACATCACATAGGTAATCTACCTCGAGCTCGGTGGGTAGCGACATGACCTGACAGGCACCGTGCCGAAGTTACGGCACTCTGCCTGGGATGGTCAACTTTCAGAGCCTTGGGTCTTAGTCATCATCCTGTGGTAGAATAGCTTCAATTGCCCCTTACTTAGCTTCATCACATGGGGATAGTTGGAGGAAGGCATGGGTGAAAACAGCAAGGATGAGATTACGGAAAAGGTTATGCGGTTAGTCGCATTAGAAAAACTGGATAAGGATTTCTTTCACAAATTGAGAGCAGAGTTGGATGAACGCTCAGAACCTTTTGATACCGCCCTACAACAACCTAGCGACAGGGCAACCGCCATTATCTCTACATGCTTGCTTGATGACCTGCTAGAAAGGCTATTACGAACCTTCTACATCAAAGACCCTGCGGTGAAATCGATATTCAGAGATGACCACATTCTGCAATCATTCTATGCAAAGATAAACATTGCGTACTTCTCAGGACTGATACCAAAAGCCATTTACCACGATCTGAAGTTGGTATGTGAGATTCGCAATAGATTTGCACATGAAGTCACAGCCGATCTTGGTTTTGATAGCACAGTCATCTCACAGCGGATTGCGAAATGTGAACTCAGGCCCAAGACAATGGATGATGTCACTATGTACCGAATCAAGTTCATAATCATTCTGCAACAACTCATAGATCATCTATGTTTCTTGGAACATTTGTTGCTTAGTAGTAGTCACTGTAACCTAGTTGAAGCATTCAAGTTAAACGACTGGAAATGGGGAGAAGCTGCTCTTACAAAAGAGAAGATAGCTGACATTGTAGAACGAAGGGCGCCCTAGGCGGCCAGCCAATCTGGGAGACACCGTGTCTAATACATCGGTGTCACACTTGCGGTGCCAGGCTTCCAGAGTTGTTCAGAGCGACACCCTATGGACAGTTAGAGGCTCATTCGAATGAAGCGCACTAGCAGGGTGATGAAAAAGGGCAAAAAAAGGAGCGAAAATCGCTCAAATTCCGAAGCTAGAAATTCGACCATTTTCACGCCAAACGGGGTTTTTCAGCACCCTGCTAGAGCAAGTCTGGCGCAGGTATGAGATGGACACAAACGGAATGGAATGGTTAGAGCAACCAAGCACAGAGTTGTGGAAAGCGAGGCGACACTGGTTCGATGAACTGAGCGAGTCGCTAGCTGGTGAAAAGGATCCTACTTTGTTAGTGAACAAGCTTGTGCTCTTATAGGTGAAGTACAGACAGCGTTCTGTGCTGGCGTATGGGTCGCTGTTCTCGTGCTTGCGATGGCCGTGGTTGATGCTCAGCTTAGGGAGACCGAGTTGTCGGGGTTTAAGGGAAATACTCAGCAGCTTCTGGATGCTGTTCAAGCGGGTCCTGAGTTGCAGCGGCTTCGGGAAAGACGAAATGCCATCATTCACATAAGGCCTGAGAATCCAGCAATTACAGTGGACCAGCAATGGACCAATCGAGGTGAACTGGAGCAAGAGGCTAGACAAGCCGTGAAGCTCATGTTCGAAGCTTTCTACATTGGACCGATGGTATGACGTGAGGGTCAGACCCCCGCCCCCCCCCCGCAAGTGACCTGAGTGACATGCTCATATCAGATAGGAAGAGAGCAAAAGTTAGCGTTTTGTACCCGTGACACGATCTGACGGATCGTTCAATTCCGAAACCTTTCGTCTTGACCGCCGTAGATAAGGTAAGACCTAATGAGATGCCCAGTAGTCATGGACCTTGCGCAATTCTTCAAGATAGAATCTATCTCTGTCATCCCCCGTAAACAAGCCCAGAGACCGAGCCAATGTGAAGAACCCTTGTCCGGGTACAAGACTTTCCTTGTGAACCACTACCGCTGACAACATAGGACGACCAAGTTCACGTTCGTGGCTATTTATATCGTCTAATATCACTCCTATTTCGTAGCGGTCACGAGGCAAATTCATATCGAGCCCGGCTAGAGGAGCGATATCATTGTAGTAAGTGACTGTGCGCGCCCGGGCCACCTCTTTGAGTTTCTCATATATTTCGTCGTGCATCGAATCCTCCTTACTATACTGGCCAGTGCTCTAGAATATAGTCATGACTCTCCTTGATACCGAGCGGCTGCGTTTGGTTGCCCGTGCGTATGTAAAACCTAGACTCCTGCCCCTCTTTTAGATATGCCGGCTTTGGCGACGGATCCACTTGCACCATGCAGACATCTCTTTCGCCCAATTCGTGGAAAGAGATGCTTATGTTGAGACATCGCTCTTTACCTATGTGGTTGGAGATGAGTTGATTAAGGTGTAGTTCATAGCCATCTCGGTCGACCTTGTTAAGGGTTTCATAGTCTTGCTCAATGCCGATTACCTGTCTGGAGTCGTCAATCCCGATTAGCAATGTCCCTCCGTTCGTGTTTAGAAAGCCAGCGATAGTCTTCATAGCCACCAATTCCAGAGCTTTGTTTGGCTGAGACAACTTATAGTCCCACCTCAACGACGACTTAAATTCTAACCTGCTGCTTTCACCTTCTGTTACCAAGTCGGCGATGTTCTTGACCCCAAACTTAGTATCTTCTTTTAGCAGTTCCTCCATAAACGTGTTGATGCCGTCAGCAAGTAATCTTCTCCTCTCTTCAAGAAAAACATCATAATTCTCGATTTCCCACAGCCGCGAATCCCCAGGCACAAATTGAGCCCTTAATGCCGAAGGATAGTTGTTCAGGACCCGGGGCAAATAAACACTTGGTAAATTATCCGATGCTTTCAAATTCGCTTCCTTTGTTAAGAACGCGAGGTTGGCGATCTCGTTGGCCTTTGCTATATCCGCTCTGTTGTTGCTGTCTAACCCGCCTTCTTTGTACAAGCGTGAAGTCGGAAAAATGTGATGAATTTCAATGCCGTAATTCGCTCCTAGGTGTCCGGTATACAATTTCATCCCGTTGAACCAGTCTATTGCATTAGAGCCACAAGCGGCCACATAAGCGATATTAAAGAAAGGGCTACCCTTCCCCTTGCCCTTTAGATCTCTCGGCTCAACCTTGATACGACCAACCTTTGAAACTACGTTTGAGATCAGTTTCTTCGCCCCGTCTTCTGCGCTTAGAGCTCTGATATCTCTCTGTAGGTCAGATTCCATTGACCCGCTATATCTGCCCCACATCTGAGCCGCATAGAGCCAATACAACAAGTGCCTTTTCTGCGCCTCAGAGCTAAATGCATACTCGTGTTCGCTCAGATGCTTAATTAGGGGCACCAAAACATAGGGGGTATTCAATCGGCTGGACGAGTAGATGTATGCGTCCGTCCGGAGGATATTGACCAGATATTCAGCAGCTCTGCTGACCCTGGGCCAAGCACCCTTTATTACTTCAATGTCCCTCTTGTAGAATGACGCATCCAATAAGACGCTGTCCGTAGCAACTGCCGCTAGGGAACGCACCCAGAATTCGAACTCTCGGCCTTTTTGTGATGCTAAATTGAACCCTGCTTGCCTTATCTTGCTATGTGTAGACTTCAAGTTTTCCCGTGCATCGGGCCAAGACGCGCAGATGTGGGCCAAGGCAAGGTCCGCTTTGCTGAGTGTCATACCGCTTGAATTAACCAGATTGAAGATTCTTACCACCTCATCAGTGTCCATTTCCTCACCGCTCTTGGGGATGGTTTCCATCTCATAACTATAATTGCGCATCTGGTCAAGCCTGTTGAGATACCTGAGTTGCCCGAAGTAGAAGGCTTCGTCTTCCTTTGTGAGGACGTCCTGTTCAAAGAAATTGCCCACCCCCTGGTTCAAGAAAGGTGTGAGCTCTATCCATTCAGGCTTGCCACGCATCTTGACTGGCTGCCAGTATTCAAATTCCTGAGTGAGGACGTTGAAGTATATCCGGAAATACAGCTTACTGTCCTCGAAGAAGGGTGGTGGCACTCCCCTGAACACGGTATATAGAGCAGTAAGGCGCTGCTGACCGTCCAGTATCAGCCTGTAGTACTGGGTGTTTGAGTCCTTACTTTCTCCGCGGTATTTCTGGGGCTTGTACGTTTTCCAGATGAGAAAGTGACCGGTGGGATAATTCTTGTATATTGATTCTATATAAGCCTTGACTTTGGTCGGTGACCAAACAAAGCCGCGCTGAAACTCAGGTAAAATTAGTTCTGCTTTCTCTATTTCAGAAAGAAGCTCGGCAATGGTGCTCATCTATCACCCCCATTTGCCCGGAGTTATATCTCCTTAGTCATCTCCACCATCTTTGCCCATCCGATATTTGATATCATAGTTAATGATGAAGTCTAGTTCTTCCTCTGTGAAACCGTAGTGTTTTGCAAGGACTCTATCAATTTGACTTATTATTGGTTTCGATTTTTGGATCTTAAATAGCTGGGTTTCCGTATGCCCTGTCTGTCTTTGGTCACGTACCAGCATTACACTATTTCTTTGTAGGTCTTCAAGGTATTCACTTCCCAGTTCGGCAAGCTGTGGATCATACAACGCAGATTCAGGAATAGGGAAACTTCGAAGGTCGTAAGGATTGAGGTCTCGGCAGTTTGTTGTTATCGTGTACCACCACCAAAACACATCGCTACCAAGAGCAGCAATCGCTGTATTTACCATCTGAGCGTTTACAAGGGAAAACCATGTTTCTCGTGAGGAGTGCCCTACTTTTCCATTAATTCTAAATGCCGGAGGAAAATCAGTAAATACTTTCCAATACAGGCCACCAGTGGTGCGATAATAAATCCGATACTCACTGTTCCCCATGAACTTACCCAGAGTAGTCCCAGTATTGAGGCATTTCCCCAGAAGGGAACGTTCAATCTCACGTCCAAATTTTGGTACCCAAAAAGAAGGCCTTTCACGAGGAACCTCCACGTACCTTATTCGTTGCATAAGCAACCTGCGGTCATCTGAAATCCACTTCTGATAATTGGTCGAAAAAGCCCGTCTCTTTTCCGCTGGGGTACCAACGACAATGGTTATTGCTCTGTTTACAGTCTCGAACAATTTACCGGGCCGCCATGAATAGTTGCAATACCAAACGCTCCGCTTTTCTTCAAGCAATTCCTGGACTACCTTCATACGCTGAGTAGAGACTAGCGCCATAGGCATTATCATGCTCAAGCAGCCGTGATTGTGTAATAATTGCAGCCCCGTTTCGATAAACATGGCGTGTATTGCTCCACTTTCATTACACCTGAAATTTCGTGGGCTGTAATTTACCTGCCGTTGCTCAAGAAATGGCGGATTTCCAATAACTACGTCGAACCCACCTCCTTTAATAATGCCGTAGAACTCAACAAGCCAATGGAACGGTTGATGGGTCTGGACAAATCGGTCAATATCATGAGCGCCGTAAAATGCCGCCAGATCCCTGTTCAACTCTCCCTGAATTTCAGCCAACCTGTCTTTTACTTCCGCTTTAGCTTTGGCCAGCTCTGAGGCCGATATATGTAGTCTGGTTTGCAAGCTCCTGAACGACTGCAGGGCACGGTCAGCAGTTTGTATTCGTTCCTCAATTCCTTTCAGCGCGCCACTGAGATCCAGTTGGGTCGCCTTCGCCTTCTTGATTTCCTCCTCATTCACATACCCGACAAGCGAATTGCCTGCTCGAATATTGAAGTCTATATCCGGTAGCGGCTCGATTTTGTCCACGTCCTCAACCTGCGAAGCGAGCTTTAAGAAAAGACGCAGCTTACAGATTTCAACCGCCTCTTCCATGATATCCACGCCAAAAAGGTTGTTGACTATTATGCTCTTGAAAACAAAGTATTTCCGGTTGGGGTGCTGGTTAACTCTAGCCAGCTCCTCGGCGAAGTCTTGATACTTCGGGCCGCCCAGTTCCTCCATCTTATCCAGACAGATTTCGTAGAGAGGCTCAAGCAGGTTTAGGGCGGCAAAAAGGAAGGCACCGCTGCCTACTGCTGGATCCAGGATAGTCACTTTGGTAAGACAGTGAAAATAGAAGGCCCGAAGGGTAACAGGGTCTTTGATTCCTCGCACCCAATCTTGAGCGAACTTGCGGATGTCCAGGTTATAGTTTATCAAGTCATTGATACCGGCAATCTTGCCGGCGGCAAAATCATCCTTTATCTGGCGATAGCGCTTTTGCCTGGCCCGGTATTCCCTCTCTGTCTCCGTAGGGAGGTAGTCCTCCTGTTTGACAGCATCATAGATATAAGGTTCCACGTCTTTCATGGGGAACGGATGAAGCTCATCATAACGCTTGGACTCGAGCTTATCGAACAGGAACGGTATGATTGTGTTCTGGCAGATATAGCCCGTAATGTCTTCTTTGGTGTAATAGGCGCCCATCTGCTTCTGGTTAACGTATTTCTCGAAGATATAACCCAGCACATCGGGATTAATCTCGTTGTCAGCCCGCAGGGGACGATAATCTAGATGCCAATTATACCTGTCAAAGAAGGCAAAGAGCCCCTCAAAGGCTGCATCCGGAATCTCTATTCTTTCTCCATAGGCTAGTTCAAGTTGATGTGGCAAAAACAGACCGCCGTTCAAATATGGTACTCTGCCCAGTAACTGGTTCACCTCAGGTGAACGGTCACTTTCCTCTCTGGCAAAGCCTTCAAAAAACAGGCGGACTAGGAACTTGCGATAGAACTGATTGGAACCACACCCTTTTGACTCTCCGAGTTTATTGGCAAGGTAATCAGCATCTCCATCTAGGAAGCCCTTCTTTTGGATGAAGTAAATAAACATCAAGCGGTCAAGCATAACGGACGTGTACCAGGCAAGGTCGTCCTGCCCTTCCAATCCCTTCAAAAACCGAGAGAAATTGATATGCTCCTTCTTGAACTCATCGTAGAAGCGCCTGGTGACCTTCTCCAGGTCAAGAGCTTTCGTCACCTTGCTTGTGACCTCGGTGATAGCCACTGTTCCTTCCTCGTCCAGGTCTTCGATGCTGAATGCTATGCCGGCCAGTTTCTGGAGCAACGAGTCGCCTGGCTGTCCTTTGGAATAAGTATATTCTCTAGCCGCGGTCTGCTTGCCGCGCTGTCTTCGCACCCACTGCCAAACTGATCTTGTTCTCCCTTCGTCAACGAATATTATCATATGCTCGTGCGTTTGCTTCCTTATCTTGGTATCTATTATCCTACGAATGTTTGAAGGCGGAACACCACCTTCTGGAGACTCACCTAGATAAACAACCATGCCACCTTGTTCCGCAAATGGGATCAGGTGGTATGTTCGTGAATCAACCTGGATGTCCGAAGGACGATTGTTGCAGGTGTTCCAGCCCAACTCTTCGATGAAGAGGGTATCGAAATCGAAGCGCTTCAGGCAATCGCGAACCCTGTTCGTGTCGATATTCATGTTTCCTACTGCTCCTCTTTGCCCAGTAATCCAAGCGAACAAATAATTCTGGGTTCCTGGCGCTCTCCCTCTTCATGCCTTAAGCTTAGGCGGTCCTCATTACGAAGCGAAATAACCAATTGAGCAAGTGATTCATCGGTTACCCCCGCCCTGAGTTGCCGATTTAGCGTGTCAGTAGCCACAGAGCGTAATGGATACTTGTAGATATCATCGATCGCTTTGGCCAAGTCCTCTCCAGCAAATAGCGGTTCATGCTTTTCTAATTCTTGGTAGTAGTTCTTTAGTCGCTCATATGTCCTGTACCGGGCACCAGAAGGACGTCCTAGCTGACCACCAGTCATCTTTTCTTGCTGAACAATATGCACTATGCCTTTCCGTACAAGTTCATGGTGTTTAGGACTTCGTGGCATGGCCGGCGTCTTTGGCTCGCACTCCGCAGCTCGAAGCACGGCAAGCTGTGACTGAGTTACGCTATTCCCGTTCCTGTCCATCCATACTAGGGAGTCGTTTCCCTCAGCAGTCTTAACGTATAAGAGAACCCCTTCCGGTTCCTTCTCCGTTCCAGCGTGTTGCTTTGTGGAATACACTACATCAGGCAATTCTCCTATCTTCCTCTCAAGTGAAGGGTCCTTTTGCACGGCATTGCGCCAAATCTGATATGCATACGATGCTAGGTCAACTTCACTATCAGCCTCACCATCCAGAATGCCGGATTTCTCGGTATACAGGTCTCGCAGCACTTGGTTACCGAAATCATCCTCGAAGAATTGCTCGTCGGAACCAAGTACTTCCCCGCTCTCGGCAAGGCGCTGCCTGACTCGTGAACGCAGATGAATTATTTTCTCCAAGCCTTCCGCAGGAAGAAAGGAGTAGCAGTGTATGTTCTCTGAGTTCTGACCTATGCGGTCGACGCGCCCAACACGCTGCACTAACCTTATTAGAGCCCAAGGCAGGTCATAATTCACCACGATTGCACAATCTTGCAGGTTTTGCCCTTCGCTCAGAACATCAGTGGCCACGAGTATGCGGAGTCCTTTATTATGGGGTAGGTCTACTTCATTGCTCACCGGGCTGAATCGAAAAGCGATGTCTGTCGGATTGGCTGACTGTCCGGTCACCCCTTCAGCCTTTGGGATACCTCGCCTCTTGAGCTGCTGGGTGAGATATCGTACGGTGTCAGCGAACTGTGTAAAAATCAATACCTTATCGTGCGGGTGTGTACTAGTGATCAAATTCTCAAGCTCTTTCAGTTTCTTGTCATGCTCAGGGCTCCATTCACCGAACTCTCTAACCAATTCCATAAGACTTTCGGCATCTTCGGCTAGCTCAGCCTGCAAGCTGTCATTGAAGAGGTCAGGCCGTAACCACCTAAATTGCTTCTTCTGCGGCCCACCGTAAGACTCATACACCTGTCTCGCGCGCTCTCTGTACCATGCCTCAGTGTTTGGATGCAGCAACTCCTCAGAGACCTCAAGCTCATTCTCCTCGTCGCTCTCGCTATCGTAATCCATAACGGCCTGCAGCGGTTCTGATAAGTCGCTGTCTTCATCGTTGTTACTGGCGTCCAACAACTCTGCACTTTGAGTGCCAATGGGAATCGGAAGGCCGTTCTCTATTGCATGAATATAGACATAATTACGAAGTATGTGCCTGTCCATAGATTGAAGAAATGCCTGCCCACTGCTTTCCAAACGCTTGAACAGGTTAGTGCGACAGAATCCCATCAACCTCTTCCCTGCTAGAGATAGGTTATTTAGCTGCTTTTCCTCTTCCGCTGTGGCTGATTGCTCGGCTTCCTCAGATGTGTAATTGCCCAAACCATACCTGGGAAGCCAAAGGTTATTAATGATGTCAACAACCCGAGTCGAATACAAACGTGCATATTGATCAGTCGGGTCCTGTTCATCTAATTCAAATTTCAAAGTTCGTGGCACACGTCTCGGAAAGTAAAAGCGCCCCCCATCCTCGAAGGAGAGATATTTCCGACCATTGTCTGAAAAGGCGTAGTTCTCTTGAATGAAACTCCGGGTACGCCTCACCAGGTAGAGCCGCATGAGTTCCCGCCAGTCATCGGGGTAATCACTTTTTTCAAAGGCTGCGAGCGATCGCAGGGAGGCTTGATGCCTCCGGATAAATTCTGTTTCACCTATTTCGCGAATCAGATGCTCAGGTCTCATTCCCAAGTCTTGATGTTCGGGGACAAAAAGACGTAGCTGGGACGATAAGTCAAGATAGCTCTTGTTGTATGGCGTGGCTGACAACAGAATGCATCGGCTTTCATTCTCGGCGATGTACTCTTGAATTGCGCGGAATCTTTTTCCCTCTCTATTCCGGAGGTTCTGGCTTTCGTCTATTATGACGATTCGATATCTTCTGAGGTCTGGTAACTCTGCTAATGCCAGACTTATCGATAAAACCTTGCCCCTTAGTCGGTAATCATGTACATATTTTTCCCACATGGGAACCAAATTCTTTGGGCATATGATAAGAGTCTCAAGTCCAAAATCATCCTCGAAGATCCTAGCAACCGCCGTTGCCATCAATGTCTTGCCCAATCCTACAACATCTCCAATCAAAACCCCGCTACGCTTGTGCAAGTGATGAGCCGCAATCTTGACAGCGGCGGCTTGGAAGTCTAACAGTTTATTTTGCAGGTCGCTAGGCAGTTTGAATTCCGTCAGCCCAGCTCTGGCCTCCTTAGCAAGGTGATATGCCATTTTCAGGTAGATGTAATAGGGCGGCAGAAAGTCTTGGCGAGCCCAGCTATTATTGATAATGTCTACCAACTCTTCAGAGATATCAAGACACCACTTGTCATTCCATCGGTCATTGAACCACTTCTCCAGCTTCTTGCAGGCATCATATTCCAGAACATCTACATTCAATTCCCCTTGTTTCGAGAGCCCAGCCAGGGAGAGATTACTGCTGCCGAGATAACCTGTGATTGGATTGTTGTAGTCTTGTCGATGCAATAGGTACAGCTTCGCATGAAGTGGATGCCGGAGAAACAGCTTAACCATGACTCTCTTGGCATTAATCTGTTTGGCTAACCGCTGTAGAGTGGCTTCGTCTTCATTGGTTGGGGCACCGACCATGAGCTGATTACGGAATTCTTCCGCTGCCTGTTTCTTCAGACGGACAACCTTCTGGGGATCGATGGACCTAGCATCCGCAGAAAGGCTGAAGGTGTCTCGTAATTCTTCCTCCGGCAGCTTCTGCATCCCTACCAACAAACGGCAACAGTTATCACCGCCGCCCCATTTCTCTATGAATTCGTCGACGCGTCCCCAGCCTCGGAGGTTAAAATAGCCGACGCAAAAGTCAGCGCGTTCGGACACGGCCAGCGTCTCTCTTAGTGCAGGAAGCAAGCTTTGTTCTATGTTGTCGAATACTCGTGGCATAGTTCCAAATCCAACTACTTTGCAGAATGTCCCGCTCGGTTTGGAGGCCTGGTTGAGGGGGATTTATCTGCGAGTTCATATCTCCAGCCATTGTCATCTCTGACAGCCCGTATTTGGTAACCGCGTCGCTTGAGCTCAGTTACAATGCGCTGAACTGTAGGCCGCGATACTCCCAAAGCCAGTGCAAGCTGACGCGCATTTACGCTCGTTTTCGAGATCAAGTCGATAGCGCGATCAAATCTTTGTTGAATCTGGTTAGTACGCTCGAAAGACATCAGTCTGAATCCTTACTTCTGTTTCAGTATATGGCAGAGAATGAGCAATGTCAATCACTTTTTGAGATACTGGATAACAATGAGGCGTTACTGACTCGGTCTCGTTGAACAATCCTGACAAAGGTGCAGTCCGTGTCAAATCATTTAAGCACCTAACCGAACCGGTGGTTGCTGAATCATATATTTTCTAACCGAACGAGGTACCTGCTTCTTGTGGGGATCGGCATTGAGGGTTCTCCTTTTCTCTTCATAGGCACTCCACAGCTCATCTAGCTTGCGATCTATACTCCTCTTCAGTTGGGCCGGATTAAGATTCAGAT
>JAWOFK010000005.1:0-20187 GCA_046497565.1 Dehalococcoidia bacterium | reverse complement strand
TAGCCGGGGTTCTTCTTGGTGATCTCCCTGATGAACATACCAGCAGCATACCACGTGATGCCACCGATGTCAATACCTGCTAACTACTATGGGGCACTACATTGACCTCCCAAAGCTGCCGTTAATGGCTTCCGGCCTCCCTCCAAAGCTAATCATCGCTTGCCTTGGTAAAAGCCGTGGTAAAGATGGGTTAGCAGTTGCCCTGTTCAGTTACTTCTATGAATCGAGGTCAACCGGGCTTCTGCCAGTGATAACTTACCCGTTGCGTGCTTACACTATTCCGTCTGCAATCGTAAGTGCAATTCTCGCATCCTGCGCCATCTTCAGTCAGAGGAGCGGGAGGAAATAGATGATTTTCAAGTTCCTCATGGCCTTTCTAACTCTGGGTTTCATTACGAAGATTTTGGGAGAGGTGGTCCACGAGGTTATGGGACATGGGCTACTGGTTTTGGCGTTTGGCGGAGAAATAACAAGCATAAGGATCTCTTTGCTCTGGCCCTATGAGCTGTCCCATATTGGATTCGCGCCGCCACCCGGTGGTTTCCTGCCCTGGCAGAGGGCCTTAGTCGATGGCGGCGGCATACTCATGTGCTTAGTAATCTCCTTCGTATTACAGATTATCTTGCTGTTGAGTTTCTCCAAAAGGGGAAATTGGGTGGCTTCATCGGCGCTTTTCTGGCTGGCTTTCTGGACATTCATAAGCCCGGCTGGATACCTTGTTGTAGGAGGCATAGCCCCGTTCGGCGACGTCGCCAACCTCATAGCTCAGGGCGTCATGACGCAGGAGATTGCCTTTATCCTGGGGGTTTCGATATTTGTGGTCAACCTCTTCACACTTTCCATAATATTGGGGAACGTGCTCAGGAAAGCGGGGATTAACCAGGATGCAAGATGGAGTATAGTTTTGTTCTGGCTTATAGTTCCGTTGCTGACACTTGTCAACGTTGCTGGTCAGGGCCAGCCGTTGCACATCGCCTTACTGGGTTTCATTCCAGTCCTGACAGCATGGGCCGCGCTCTTATTGCATAATGTAATCTTATCTCACACAAAGGGGAGGGAGACGCGTGGGTGAATAATGCCTGAGTTGCAGCAGGCCTGTTTGGTATAATGTCGCTGGAACTCGCTGGCGCATTGCCTTGATGACAACGATAACCTCAGCGCGTAATCGGAATACTTTGACCTTTTCTGCAATCGACAGGCGTTTCAGCGCCATCTCTGCATACTTCCGGCGGAACACCGCCAGCGTGGAGTCGTAATACCTGCTGAGCCTGTCGTAGGTTTGCCTGGCCTGCTCTTGAAGTCTGTGGACCGGCAGTATGGCCGCTGCCCTTGACTGGGTTTCTCTCTTCATGTCTTCTTCCCGGATCAGTCTCGCTTTTTCATAACAAAGTACACGGAGCTATTACGCTCGGGGTGCTGCTTGAACGTATCCAACTCCTCTTGGGCAAGGTGGAGGTCTTCAAGAACCTGCGGGTCATCGGCATACTTTATTTGATATTTACCAATCAACCTTTCCAGAGGAGCAAAATATGCAGTCCACCAGGTTTCTTTGCTCAGTATGAAGTAGCCAATTAATTCGTAGTCACACCTGGAGATCTGTTCGAGTTTGTCCTCGACATTTCCTCGCTCATCGTGGACCACCATGAAACCGCCCGGTTTGATGAGTCGCCTCCATTCCCGGAGGCCCCTTTCGAAACCGATTGCATATATTGAGCCTTCGGCCCAGATGATATCAAGACTCTCGTCCGGGAAGTTCATATCGAATATGGAGCAATTCACCGCCTGGACCCGGTCGCTGAGTCCCGCCTGTCGTATTTGTCTGGCGAATCTATCCAGGGCAGGTTGGTCGATGTCTATTCCTATCACCTCTCCCTCAGTTAATCTCGCCAGCTCCAGAGTCGGTATGCCAGAACCACAGCCTATATCCAGAATTCGAGGCTTGTCCATCGGGGGAAGCATCCGGAACGCCTTCCTCGCATACTTAAGAAGATATTTCCGTATTTTGTCCCTGCGCAGCTGGAATTGCTCGGCTCCGGTCATCGGTGATTCACAGTATTGTTGCATGAGAGCACCTCATTTTCCAAACCTGTGAGTTTCTACTTCTACTTTGGTTGCCTCCACAGCCTGGTGATTCCCAGGATAATGTTCATGCGCGGCACTCTTTTCATGTAGGAACGATGGTCGTTTCCGAACTGTTCTACGAGGCCCCTTTCCTCTTCCCCGGCACTCCAATATAGAATGACAACAGCCGTTATGTCGCGGCAAAGTCTTAGCAATGTCCCGTTCCGCATCTGGTTGTTCACTATTGTTAGCTGGGTCTTTCTTTTATCCAGATCCTATGCATTTTCTCACCACTTTCTTCAAAACATTTGAACCCTGTGGAGTCTACCTCCTCCGTCTCTATTTCAAAGCCTAGCTCCTGGTATTGAGCCAGCCAGTTTCTGAAGTGCGCCCCTCCACCAAAATATACTTTCCTCCATTTGTTTCCTTGGCGATCGGTTTTTTCCTTAACTGATTCCTCTCGAGTTATATTCTCACGGATAGTCGTTTCCTGGTGCGCTTCCGCTTGAGTTGCCTTTTCTCGAGGTATTTTCTCCATGTCACCCCTCTGCTCGGCCATTTCTATACCCGACGATTGAAGTCTAAGCTTAAACCTCTTGGATTCCTCATGGCAAGGGCCATTCTCCTCTGGATCATACCCTGAGTCGGCAGACCTTCCTGATACTCCTAAGCTGAAATGTCCAGCTTCAGAGTTTCACCCCAAGGTGCAATCTTCTACCCCATTATGGCAAGGATAATATTTGCAATCTGTGTCGATCCCCAGAAATTCTCCTTCCCGTAATACCTTCTCAAAATGCCTCGTAGCAAGTCGGCGGATAATTTATCACTCTTAGCTTTGATTGAAGCTTTGCCCTGAAAATGAAGTCGCCCGAGTTCGTTTGTTACTCCTTACCACAGAAACACCTCCCGGCGTTAGATCAACCCTGTCACCTTCCATGTCTATGAAATGTGCACTCTTAAGGAAGTTGAGATGGAATCTTAGTGCAGGACCGGTAACTCCTATCCTTTGAGAAATTTCGTTTATCTCCAAAGCTCCGTGCTCTAGAACATTCAAGATGCGTCTACGAGCCGGATTCCTTATGGCTTCCAGGGAACAAGCACCACCCGCAGAGCCTTTCTCTTCCATCAACTTGTTGACTAGCTCCTGCATCCACCTCATTGCTTCCTTGTCGGTCAGTTCTCTCGGGTCTCGTCCAGTAAAATCCATTTCAACCTCCTGTCCCATAATCATCGTCTGCCAGATCCTTTTACGGCCTTTCTTTCTGTTGCTTAGACGCTGGCCCTTTTTGGGATTCCAGACTATCGAAAATCTCCTTAATGCCCTTAACGTCCATGTCGAATTCCTTGCCAGCCAAACCAGACATGAATATCTCTTTGCTTTCAGGTATAACCGCTATCACCTTCTGTCTATCTATTGAATTCAGGATGAACTCTTCGGTTTCCCGGTCAGCAATACGATTTAGTACATAGTAGACAGGTTTGCCAGCTTGCCTACCCAGTTCAGCTATTTTGTCGGCCAGCAGAATTGATTCTCGTGACGGGTCTATGACGACGAGAAGAATGTCTGTTCCCCTCTCCACTCCCCTCCCAAAATGCTCTATTCCGGCGTCAGTATCTGCAATCAGGTATTCGTGGCTTCCCAAATCCAGTGTCTCCAGAAACTTGGAGGAGAGAGCGTTGATGGGGCAGGCACATCCTTCGCCGAACTGATAAATCTTCCCCATTGACAGTAATTGAATGTGTCCTTTCTCAGTCAGGTAATCTCTGGGCAAGTCGTCCAGCCTCCAGCTATCATTTAGTTCCTTGATTTTAGCGAATAAGAGTTTCTTGCCCCCAAAGTAGTTCATAAAGTCCTCGGGCTTTTCCACTCCTAAACGACTGTGAAGGCCAGTATTCGATTCATCACTGTCAATCACCAATACCCTGTTTCCTCTCAGCGCTATTTCTCTGGCCAAGAGAGCCACCACCGTGCTCTTCCCGCATCCTCCCTTGCCACAGACTAGTATTTTCATTTAGTTTCCTCCGTCTATCAGTATTGTTCCTTGAAACTCGGCGGCTAGAGAATACGCCACGCGTTCCTTGCTTCTGATCTGCCTCGTCTACCGCGGCCCCGACCCATGCTTTGACCTCTGCGTAGGCGTCGGCTCATACCTCCGCCCATGTTTCCCGGCCCACCCAATCTAGGCCGGTATACTCTAGGGGCAGGGGCAAACTGACGAACTCCCTGTTGGGGAAGTTCGACGCCCATGATCTCACACACCTTAGCAGCCACCCGCGGTCCACCGCTAAGACAGCCATTGCACGGTGCCTTTCCTTCAGCCACGGCCCTGGCGAATTCCCCACAGCTTCTGTACCCACATTTCTGATCATCCAATTGCGGCAAAACTTCGTAGATTTTCTTAATCTTTGTTTTGATGTCACTTCTATCCATCGCTGCTCGCCTTCCTTCCATTGGCAAGGTTGTGAGTTGCTCACTGCTTTATAACATGTGTATAGCTCTTGAAGGACACGCCGCTACACAGGAGCCACAGCCTGCACAGATAGCTGCAATATGCATAGGAAAGTCATACGGCTGCTCTTGACAGAAAGCCCTGTGTGGACACGCATCACCGGCAGCACAAATCCCGTGATCGCATTCTCCTGGATGGCACTTATTAAAATCTATTGATGGCACTCGCTTTACTAGCATTCTTATGCCCTGTTGGCGAAAAAAGGGTTTGTTTTGCACAACCCTATATTGCGCCAGTTTTCACTTTGTTGCTCTGACAACAACAAACGACCCTTCACCATAATCCTCCTTTGTCGGTTCGATGTCACTTATCTCTGCCAAATCATGGAATATCGTTTGGACAAAATTGAAACCCTTGAAACCTACTTTCTCCAGCCGAGAGACAATATCACTCACCGAATGGAAAGTGGCCACATCGTAGAATACGCTTTCCTTCTTACGTTGCTGATACAGTTTTCCAAGAGGGCCGTCCTTATCAATGAATCCGATTATGAGAGAGCCAGCAGGCTCTATTACCCTATATGCCTCTTTGAGGGCAGCTTCCACATCATCCAAGAAACAGACTGTGGTTACCATTAGGGCGAAACCGAAGCAGCCATCGCTAAAGGGCAGGGCTTCTGCCACAGCGCCATAAACTTCAAGGCCGCGGCTCTCTGCTATTTCCCTCATCTTGGGTGAGGGGTCGATCCCAATTTCGATCCCCAGCGGCGCGGCAAATCTTCCAGTCCCTATGCCTATTTCGATTCCTGTTTTGTTAATGGGGATGAACTCTTTTATTGCAGCTAACTCCGACTGATAGGCAAAGCGGTTGTTCTCAAACCAGTTTTCATACTCTACATAGTGCCGCTCAAAAGGCTCGATTATTGCCATTTCGAATGTTGTTGTCTTCTCTTTGTTATGATTCTGGCCGCAGTAGCATCCTTATCCTCGGTACAGGCCGCACTGATGGTGATACCTGCCTCTCAGCTTGGAGTTGCGTCAGTAATAAGGATCGTCTCTCATCTCCCTTTCTGCTCATGTGGCCTATAATCACGTGCTTTCCTCTGTTCCCAATTTCTTACCCAAGCTTGTCTATTAGCCGTTGTATAGGTACTGCCACCTGATCCTCCTGAACGTGAGGTGAGTAACAGCTATCAATCTGAACCAGTTGGACTAGCGGCATTTTACTGGCTATGGCAACGGCGAGCTTGTCAATTGTTCCCGATACTATCTCCTCGGATATCACCTGGGCGCCTAGCAACGTCTGCGTTTTGCGCTCAGCAACGAGCTTATACCAGGCGGGCTTGCCGCGCCTTGGCTCTCTCAGGTAGGCGGTATTAACCACGGCAGCTGTTGTCTCTATCCCTTTTTCCTGAGCCTCCCTCTCGGTGAAGCCCACCGCGCCCACCTGGTGGCCAAATATCTTGGTGACAAGCGGCATGACCGTGCCTGCATAGGAAATTTTGTTACCCGTAACTGCGTTTCTTCCGGCTATATAGCCAGTGCGAATCGCATTGGTGGCTAATTGATGACGTCGTTTGGAACCTGTGATCATGTCCCAATTCTCCATACAATCCCCAACCGCATAAACATCGGGCTCGCTTGTTTGGAGGTATTGGTTTACAACTATACCGCCTGTTTTTCCTATCTCGAGCCCCGCCTTCTGGGCTAGCTCTACGTTGGGTTGCACCCCGGTGGCAAAGAAGATAAAGTCTACCTCTAGCTCGCGGTCAGGAAGGGTCACACACTTTTTCCCGTTCTTCTTGCCTATTCTCTCAATCTTGGCAGGCAAAATCAGGTTGACGCCTCTTTCTATGAGCACCTGCTTTAATTTCTCGGTCATATCTTTGTCCAGATGGGCACGTGCAATATCCTGTCTGACCAGCAGGTGAACCTTGCCGTAACCCCTTGCTTTCAAAGCCTCGGCCACCTCAAGTGCAATAAATCCTCCACCGATGATGGCCGCGCTATTACACTTTGGGATGGCATCATCTAAGGCTCTGCCATCTACTATGTCTGTGCTCAAGGCGAACTCGCTTTTGTTGTCCAGGTTAGAAAAGGCGGGAACGCTCGGGGTAGCGCCCAGGGCTAGAATTACTTTGTCATAGTCATATCTCTTGCCATTAGCGACGAGTTTCTTTTCACCCGTGAGGATATCAGTGACTTCGGTGTTCAGGTGGAGTTCAATACTTCTTTTTTCGTAAAACGATGTCACGCGGTAGCCACGATATAGGTCCTCCCATTTGCCAACAGTGCCACTCAGAACCAGTGGAATTTCACAAGGGTTGCATCCCAGTTCCGGTCTTCTACTAAAGACGTCAACTTGCGCCTCACTATTCAGCCGGCGGACTTGTAATGCTGCTATTGCCCCGGCATCCCCAGCGCCGATAATGTAGACTTTCATGCCTCCTCCTTTGTTTCATCTCTCTCGGTTTCAGCTTTCGTGTCTGGCTCCCTGTAATTCGAGCAATAACTGGGATAACCTCTGATTTGCTTTTTCCATCTCTTGGGCCGCCTGTAAGAGACCATCATCCACAGGGTCACGCTCTGCATTCTTGGCTTTCTCCGCCCATTTCTTAAATTTATTGCCATCCTGTTTGTTATGCTCCACCCAAGAGGTTAGGAGCACTTTGAGCTTGGCCCTTTCATCGATCGGGAAATTTTGCAGAATGCCTTCAACCATGGTCCGAACTGTATGTTGAGGAACTGCGCCCAGGATCTCGTCAACTTTCTGGCCATCAGCGAAGAACATCTGCAAGGGTATACTCCTTACCTGATATTTCGTTGCTGTTTGTTGATTTTCATCCACATTCATCTTGCAGAACTTGAACCTGCCATCATACTCCTCCGAGAGGTTGTCATATATAGGGGAAACCATCCGACACGGACCACACCAGGGTGCCCAGAAATCGACCTCAGTGGGCAGGTCTGAATTCAGAACCTCCGCCTCGAAAGTTTGGTCTGTAAGTTCTATTACTTTGCTCATATTGCCTCCTTTTAGACTAATTGGTGAGCGAAAGAACATATCGCTCTTTCGTGAAATTCAGTATCCTGCGCGTTCCGAGATGCTCACTATTGTTAATAAGCGTCTGGGAAATCTCCGTTTCCAAGCGAAAGTCTGCATTTCTTATCTCATCCTCAGTCCCTGGCTCTATCAAGTTTGGCCAGACTGAAATCGAGAGAAAGGCGGAAGGTTTCATGATTCTGTAAATTTCACCTAGCAGTTTCTTTCTATCGTCTGCCTGTGGGAAATAGAAAGAATGAAAGACATCGAATAGGAGAACAACATCCACAGACTTATCAGCCAGGTCGATTCCTAGTTTCCCCGATGTCTCCCTTCTTCTTATGTTTTTCAAACCCGCTGACTTAGCTCTTCGCGCAAGCTCATCTAGGGCTTCCTTATCCTTATCCAAGGCGTATACCCTGCCTTGCTCACCCACTATTTTGGCAACAGGGATGGTGTACATGCCCAAGCCACAGCCAAAATCCAGCACAGTCTGACCGCTTCTAATTCCTATTTGTTGCAATATTTCAAGGGCTTGTGATTCCAATTTCATTCCTTTGGTCTTGAATGTACTTGGAGGCGGACATGGCAGCAGTGGCGCCGTCCCCGACGGCAGCCGAGACCTGGCGCGGCGAATTCCTGCGTATGTCGCCGGCTGTAAAGATACCGGGAGCCGAGGTGGCCATCGTCTCATCAGCGATGATATATCCAAAATCATCTAGGTCTACAATCTTGAAAAAGCTGCGGCTATTGGGCATGAGCCCAACGGCAACAAAGGCACCTGCTACCTTCAAAAGCGAGTGCTGACCTGTTTTCACATTGCGTAGTTTGAGTTCCTCCAGCACCTTGTCTCCCGCCACTTCTTCTACTACAGTGCTCCAGATGAACTCCAACTTGGGCTCAGCGAAGGCTCGTTGCTGTAGGACTTGCCCCGCCCTGAGCTGGTCTCGCCGATGTATTACATAGACCTTGTTAGCGTGCCGACTTAGTTCTAGGGCGTCAGTGATGGCAGTATCGCCTCCCCCGACTACTGCCACATCACGGTCACGAAAGAGGAAGCCGTCACAGGTGGCGCAATAGGAAACGCCATGCCCTGAAAGTCTTTCTTCACCAGCGACCCCCAGTTTACGGTATTCCGAGCCAGCCCCTACAATTATGGCTATACCTTCGTAGTCTCCCTCAGTGGTGGAGACGCCATAGGTTTGTCCGTCAGTAATGCCTATAACCTCAGCGGTCACAACTTCTAGGCCATATTTGATTGCTTGTCGGTGCATGAGTGACGCCAGCTCGGCGCCAGAGATGCCATCAGTAAAACCACGATAATTCTCCACCAGCGTGGCATTTATTATCTGACCTCCAAATATCCCGCGCTCCACCAGCAGGCTCTTGAGTCCTGCTCGTGATGCGTAGAGTCCTGCCATAAGCCCGGCAGGACCGCCTCCGATGATGATTACTTCATATTCCGCCATTAACTGTGTTTCCTCTGCAGTCTAGGCAAATGCTGGAGTTTGGCCTGGACGTAACCTGTGCCACTTGGCAAGAAGTTCCTCCCGAGTTTCGGCATGCTCTGGATCAGGCACAGCGGCGTCTACCAGGCATACTTCAGCGCACTTGGGCGATTCGAAATTGCCCACGCATTCAGTGCACTTGTCGGGGTCAATTAGATAAATGTCCTCCTTCTCTGAGATTGCTCCATTGGTGCACTCTGATTCACAAGCGCTGCAACTGATGCACTCATCGGTAATTTTGTAAGCCATTTGTTAACCTCCTTTAATTTATTGTTACTCATGCTAAGCCTTTCCATCTCTCTTGCTCCATAGCCAGCAAATTTGATTTTTCGGTAGATTCCCCGTTCGTTGTTAACACCTGACGCACTAAAGTCTCTTGTCATTTTGGGAATTTGACTGATGGGAAAAGGGACTCTCTATCTATATGGGGTATGTAAAGAGCCGCCATGTATTCGTCGCCGAAGGGGGCGAACTTGGAGAGCTCAACATTGGTTATTGATTGAGAGATAATGATGGCTTTCTCCCAGGCATGGCAAGAAAGGAGGGCCATACGTGCTCCCATAAGAGAGCTGTTACCTATGAACTCTATCCTCTCCCGCGGCCCATCGGGCAACAATCCTATGGCAACAGCCTTTTCGACGTTGAGGTAATTTCCAAATCCCCCAGCAACGTAAATCTTCTCCAACTGATCGAAGTTAAGGCCGGCGTAATCAATGAGAGCCTTGATGGCAGCGAATATAGCAGCCTTGGATCTCATGAGGTTATCTATATCCGTCTGCGTTATAACTAATGGCTGACCAGCCTCCGTTTCCTGTGGAAAGGCAACGATATATTCCAGCTCATTCTCCCCCTGAACGAGACGGCTGTCCTTAAGTGACGGATTAAATTTGGCATCAATGTCTATGATCCCATTTCTCGCCAGTTCATAGATCAGGTCAATAAGACCGGAGCCGCAGATCCCCCTCGGCTTAGCGTTACCGATTGTCCCATAGGTTACTTCACCGTCGTTTATCTCCACTTTCTGAATTGCCCCCCGTGTCGCTCTCATGCCGCACTTTGTATCCCCACCTTCAAACGCAGGGCCAGCAGAAGCAGAGCAAGAGAGCATCCATTCATTATTGCCAATAACAATCTCACCATTGGTGCCGATGTCAATAAGGCAGGTTGTCTCAGGCTTGTCCGCCAGACCGCAGGCGAGAACACCAGCTACGGTGTCGCCACCTACGTAACTGGCAACGTTGGGCATTATCCATACTAGGCCATGAGGATTTATGTTGATGCCGAGTTCCCTGGCTTGGATTTGTGGATAGATATCCACGGTGGGGACATAGGGGTCATCCCTGATAGAACAGGGGCTCAAGTCAAGTAGGAGGTGGCTCATGGTGATATTTCCAGCAGCAACGATGCAGGTAATATCTTGAAGATTGATCTCTTTCCTCTGGGCCAAGGATTGGATCAGGGTATTGATATTCTCCACCACGACCTTCTGAAGCAGGTCCGTGGAGCCCTTACCGCAGACATAAGCGATTCGGGAAAGGACATCCTCGCCATATCTAGCTTGAAGGTTATGATTACCCTCCACACCCACAACTTGGCCTGTCTTGAGGCTAACTAATTGAGCAACAACTGTGGTGGTGCCCAAATCAACGGCGACACCATAGTTCTTATCTGTAGTGTTCCCTTCTTCTATCCGCAACATTTTCCCTATCTCATTATGCCTAGCTATAGTGACGGTGGCTTTCCATCCACTACGGCGGAGCTTCATGGAAAGGTCTTTAAGGCAGCTCAAAGGGACCTCGTAGTACGGATATCTGAGCTTTTTCTTCAGTCCCATTGTTATACGGCCCGTGTCGGGGATGTTGTCCTCGCTTGTTGGTTCAGGAAGCTCCAGGTAGAGTTTAGTCACTAGGGGCTCGAAAAAAGATGCTGGCTCATATGGCCGTTTAGCCACCGCAACCCACTCAGGTTGGCTATAGGTAATCGGTGTCGTCTTTTGCCACTCTTTTTGCCCCTCGAGTCGGGACTCTATCATGATCTGTTCTTCCTCAAGTCGGGACTCTGGTGGCACCATCACCTCTAGGTTGTCTCGTACAATGGACTGGCAGGCTAGGACGTAGCCGTTCTTTATCTCTTCCTTAGTAAAGAAAGCAATTGCATTCTTGTCTGCTCTTAGGTTGCCTTTGGTTACCTGCACCCGACATTTGCCGCAGACACCTTCCCCACCGCAAAGGCTATTAAGGTAGACCCCAACCTTTTCGGCTGCCTCAAACAGGCTGGTGCCTTCATCTACCTCAGCTTCTTTTTGGTCAGGCAAGAACATTACTCTATACTCATTCATGAGGACCACCCTCCTTGTTTCTGAACAGAAGAAGCCTGAGCTCGTACAACAATGCCTTTGCTCGGGTCGCTTTGGTAAGCGAACACAACTTGGGGCTCGTCAGCCCAGTGCTTTTTGGGCTGGTTATCAAGCAATCAACCTTATCATTAAAGCCCCTTTTACTACATAATTGCTCTTCTTGAACTGCGCTAATTTCGTAGTTATTGAATTTGTGCCCTGGAATTTCGACAATCATCAACATTTTAGTTGAATCCGACTTTCCCATCGCTCATACGCGTCAGCCATGGCAAAACTTGGATTTTCATGGTTAACACCCAATTTCTACTTCTGACTCCAGTCGCGGAGGATACATCTCTAGCCAAGCATCGCCAGAAACTCCTCAGCGTGCTTCCCGTTCTTGGCGGCCTCGAGTATTTTACATCTCTCTTCCCACGCCTGATTCTTCTGATGGATTTTGCAGCAATGGCCGTATCAGAAATAGTCTATCTACTTAGCGAAGGCGATAGTTGTCAAGGAAAGTAATTTCGTCCAGTCCCCTCCTTTCTTTCTCAGGCATTTCGGCAGGATGACCGATGGAGACTATGGATAGCAGCCACTCTTCGTCAGGGATTTGTAGAAGCTGCTTTGCTTTCTCTTCACAGCCCGTATCATGAATGCTGATCCAGCATGCTCCTAAGCCAAGTGCATGTGTTGCCAACAACATGTTCTGAGTTGCTGCCGCTCCGTCTTGCTCTGGATGCTTTGAGACCTTGGGATTAATCACTACTGCAATCGCCAACGGCGCTTCAGCGATGAATCTGCCTGTGGGGATAGCCTCGGCAAGGCCCATCAGTGTCTGGGCATTCTTCAGGGTTATGAATTTCCAAGGCTGGCTATTGCCCCTTGATGGAGCCCATCTCCCTGCCTCTAGGATCTGCGTGACTTGCTCTTCCGATACCGGTAGTCTCTTGTACTTTCTGATGCTTCTTCTGTCCTTAATCGCCTCCAATACATCCATTTCATAACTCCCTTCTTGCCATGTCTAGTGTCAATATAGAACATGGGCTTGGCTCACAGCATCCAAATCGCGCTCATAGGGCAAGACTCAACGCATATGCCGCAATCCTGACAAAATCCCGGAATGGGATAGGGCAAATCGTATGACTCTTCTTGCTTCCACAGCTTAGCGGGACATTTAAGAACAACAGCGCAAACCCCTTTGTCGCATCTCTCTGGGTGGCACTTTCCATAGTCCACTGCAACCTTTAATTTCGGCTCCAACATCTTCTCCCCCTGGCTATAGTAACCACAGAATATGGCGCACATCTACTACGATAGGTCTCCTGCCCTATGCACAGTGGCATCTTAATGTCACTGTGCTGGTTTCTCACCTTTTTTCATAAGCTTCGGTAAAGGCCTGTAGAAAAACCTCCGGAATTGGAGTCCTGTCATGTGACAACTTCAGCTTCCTTCTGGCCTCAGAATATTCTACAGTTCCAAATCTTTCATCAGGGCCAAAAACTATGCGCAATTCCTGCATCAAAGCCTGCAAAGCTTGGTTGAGTGCAGGGACATTCCACATGCTAATTAGTAAGGAGTAAGGTTGGTATTCTCTCGCAAGCTCCTCGCCATAATGCTCTTTCACCCAATCTAGGCAAAGCTCGTCAATCTCTTCCTCTTTCATGGCCTGTTCCCCACCCACTGTCTGAACTACTGTGGTGGCCTCGGTCATAGTTGTGTCCGCAAGAAGTTACTTCCCCTCCTCCTTGCATTTGTGGCAATAACCTTCCAGATGCAGCTCGATCTTGCTCACAGAGAAGTTATTTTTGCGTTGCACCTCTGCTAACAATTTGCGAATCAGGGAGCTTTCAAACTCAATGATTTGCCCGCACCCACGGCATACTAAATGCTGGTGTTCTCCTCCGTCCTTCATCTCATAGTAACAGCGTATCTGGCCCAGATGCCTTTGGTCTATCAGGCCTTGTTTCTCAAATACGCGAATATTGCGGTAAACTGTGGCAAGGCTGATGTTAGGATCCCTCTCACTAGCTCGACGATATAGTTCCTTAGCATCTAGATGCTTTCCAGCTCCTCGTATAATATCCAAGAGAAGCCTTCGCTGTGGCGTGACCGGACTGACTTTCATTTGTGCTGGTTGCGATTGATTCTCATTCTCATTCAACAGTATGACAATTCCTGTTCATTTTGTCAAGATCGGCGATTGGGAATTGTTTATTAACCTCCATTTCCTTGAAATTGTGCATAAGCTGGCACGAGTGCCACTGAAGGTCGATTAAGGTCTGGCCTGAGTGAGAAGGCTAAGCAGCCTAGCTATTTCACTGCTGAACCTTATAGCCTGCGTTCACTAAAATCTCTTTTATACAGAGGGCGGCAGGGGAACCCCCAGGTAACTCAAGAAGAGACCTACTTTCCAGCTTATATTGTTTTGCGTCAGGGTCGTAGTCTATTTTGCCCAGGTAGATTTCACCCCCATACTGCAAATACCTCTCCGCCTTTTCGTGGCACTCGTAGTTTGCCACTAGGAGTGTGTCCGAGTAATCAGCGAGTCAAAGCTAGAAACCCCCAAAATTCGAGGGCATTTACGTTCGAGGGAACTATTACTCGGACAGGCTCCTAGGTAAAAGTGGCTGTACTATACTCCCACGTGCTTAATAATTTGTTTCATTCTCCCGATGTGCTTCAGAGATTTATCAGAGTGGTCGCATAGTACAAAAAGGTCATTTATATTTGATACTATGTTGCGGTTCACATGTTCCACCCCAACTGGTGAGTCTACCCCCAAGTTAGTATAGTTCCTGGCTAGCTTGGGAATCGTCCTCCTGAGTATCTCGTATGGAGCACGAAGACAGCCTTCAGCGAGTTTTGTTTTCGGGGGTGATGAGGTCAATTTTCCTTCCTTCATATAAACAATCGCACTCCACAGCAAAGACTCCATTTGATCATGCGTTGTAATCGTGGGGCTTAGGTTCCTTTTTCTTCTTTCAATAACATCGTATAGTGGCTCGCAAACGGTCCTCCTCCTTTCCTCATGAAAATCAAATCCAAGCATGTCGGCAAGACTCAGGTGGGATCGAGGTCAACAAGCAATGGTGGAGGGTTCAGGTATCTGCTTATCGGGGACAAAAGTAGATTTCCCTGCTCCTCCTCTTCCTGTGGAAACACTTCTTGTAGCCACCATGCGACTTCCCGAGGTGACTCGTCATAGCTGTCACCGCTTACTTATACCTGTAGACATGCGCCAGCATTGCTTACAAAGAACATGCCGCCGCCTGACGCTGACAAATGATAGCCATTTCATTGGCGCTCGGAGGGGGATGACCTCTGGGTATCACTGACGTCCCCCTCCTTGAGCCCGACCAGGACTTCCCTGACTTCGGGAATAGCTGCAGGGGACAGTCCCTTCCCTAACATTGCCTTAAGTTCAGCCAATGTTGCAGCTACGCTCATATAAGGACTTCTACTTGATTTTTATTTCCTTGCCTGCGCCGCAATTAACGTAGTCTTTCCCGAAGTAATTGTTAAACAATCTTCTGGCTGTGTCGCCACTACAATGGCATGCGGCTACCCGTTGCACTCCTAATCGGCGCAAGCTTTCTGCGATATAGCTAATTTGTGAGCCAAATGCCCCGCTTAAATGGAAACCACCCGTAGCCAGGTAGATCTCTTTGCCGGCAGTTTCCTTCGCTTTCTTTGTGATATTGATTATTCCCGGGTGGGCACAGCCGGTTATTAGACAAAACATCCCTGCGACTTTGACCAACAGCGATTGCTCCTCTATCCCTCCATCCAGTTCCCCCGTGGTGAAGACGCCATCGAATAGTTCTGCGGGTTCATGTACGTTCCTGACTTCTGCTCCGCAGGCTCCGATATCCTGCTTTATCTCCGCCGGGAACGAGTGCGGCAGATAGACGGGCACCTGGCTATTATGCCTCAGAAATTCCTTCAGTCCTCCGGTATGATCGCCATGTATATGAGATAAAACTATGACATCTATCTCGGAAGGCCTGATACCCAGCCTGTTCATGTTGCCCAGCAGGACCCTTCCGTCGCCTCCAGTATCAAACAGAATAGTCTTTTCCGGAACTTTGACCATACAGGAAAAGCCCCAAGCCGGGGTCAGTCGCCTATCATACTGGTTATTGTCGTAGATGACGGTAATTGTTGCCCCAGCACGAGGCTTGATTTGTTGGTCTGAATTGAGTTCGACTTCTAACTTACCTTGCATACGATCTGAAAAAACCAACACTGCCATCATGGCCCGGGCGCCGACGCAGTGTCTCCGCAGGATCAAGCGGCCTCACTTCACGTCTTGGCGCTTCATATACAGTGACTACATTCCGAAGATTACTGAATCTCGCTTGTATGTTAGCGATGTTTTCAGGTGGCAGAGGTTTCACCCTGGATGGGCGCAGTGGCGTATTTATCTGCACCTCATCGGGTGAAATACTCTGGGCCAGGTTTGCTATCTCTTCGGCATAACCCTCATTAGCCTGCACAAACATTATCTGCAGGGCTAGTTTGCCCCTGTACGAATCCCTGAATCGTCTCATGCCAGCCAGGATAAGGTCGAAACGTAAGCCGGAGCCTGGCCGATTGACTAACCAAAACAGCTCCTCGTTTGGCGCATCCAGCTTGGCTACCACCACATCAGCATAGGCAAGCCGCGCCCTGACATCCTCGCGGGACATGAGGGAAGCATTGGTGAGTACAGCTATGGGCAAGTCTAAAATTGCTCTTGCCATCTCAATCGCCTGACCCAGGTTGCTGGCTAAGGTGGGCTCACCTGTGCCAGAAAAAGTAGCGTAGTCAGCATCTATCGGCTTAAGGGACTCAATTTCACGGTGTAGTTGTTCCAAGCTGACGAATTCCTCTGGCTCAACGACGAAACGTTTCGTTTTGCCTAACTGACAATAGACGCAGTCAAAGGTACAGACTTTCCCCCTTGTATTCAGAAGGTCTATACCCAGTGATCTGCCTAATCGCCATGAAGCAACAGGGCCATAAATAATTGCCATTTCAGTATCAGAAATTTACACTTCCCGAAGGTTCGTGAACGCGTTACAAGCTTCAGCGCCAATGTTGATGCCAGCATTGACGACCCCAACGGAATTTGCCGCAGCCTTTACGCTGCTCCACGAATAATTCACTAACATCGACATTGAATGTGGCAAGAATCCTCGACAGCTCGTCAAGACTGTTGCAAGTGAACTCGTGCAAGCTATCCCTGAAAACCGCATTCACTCTGCCCCTCTCAGTCTGGCTTCGCCTATAGCCGGTCAAATAATCATACTGGCGCCTCCGTTGATCATTGCCAAGCACTTCATAAGCCTCATTTATCTCTTTGAACTTAATCTCCGCTTCCGTAGTATTTCCAGGGTTGCGGTCAGGATGATAAAGCAAAGCCAGTCGGCGGAAGGCTCTCTTGATACCTTCAGGACTGGCGTTCGTGCCTAGGCCAAGAATCTGATAATAGTCCTTCACTTCCACGCTTATTCCCTCTTCAGGAAAATCTGGAGACTACTGATTTCCCTCACTCCCTTCAGACACGAGGCCATAGCCACAAGCACATTCGTAATAATCTGCTTAGGGAAAGTGGTCAAAGTTATAGGAGTATTATTGACGTAAAGAGCGATTCGCTCTTTCTGTGGCTTGATGAAACCTCTCTCCAGCAGGTCAGCCAGACTCTTGTTATCTTCAAATGAGAACTGCCGCGCCTTAGTTTGTAACGGTTCGTCGGTAACTATTGCTATACGCTTCTTGATATCCTTTAGAGGCGCGCCGGTGTCTCTCCGATGGACTTCTATCTTGGGAGCATTCCCCTGCTTGAATCCTTCAGCAAGGATGATATCGTAGTCCTCGCCCAGGAATCGCACTATCTCTTCAATGGAAGTGTCTTCAGAAACGGGCTTTACCAGCACGACGTTATCTGGAGAGCTAACTACCACGGTCTTGCTGCCCGCTTGAACATGGCGCCAGCTATCCTTACCCGGCTCATCGAATCTGGCGCCTCGGGGAGTATGCTTGATAGTAGCCACGCGGTAACCCCGCGAGTTCAATTCCCCAATGAGCCTCTCAATGACAAGGGTCTTACCTGAATCCGATTTGCCAACTATAGAAACAACGGGAGGCATCTTGCCATCCTCCTCAGTATTTACGGTATGCTCTTTTCCAGGGTTCTCGTTTCGTTGCCAGGTAGTCTCTGACCGCCGCTTTGAGGGTGTTTGCCGCCAGCAGAGCGCAATGCTGGCTTTCTTCAGGCAGTCCACCCAGGGCGTCCAGTACATGGTCCTGGGTTGTTCTTTGGGCTTCGCTGATAGCCTTGCCTCTGACCAGCTCGGTAACCATACTGCCGGAGGCAATGCTGGGACCGCAGCCATCGGTCATGAAGGCAGCACGGGCAATGACGTTGTTGTTGACCTTGAGCCATATTTCCATTGTGTCGCCGCAGGGCCCCGTCAACTTGCCAAAGCCGTCGGCGTCTTCCATGACGCCCAGGTTCCTCGGTGCCATGGCGTGGTCGACAACAGTCTCAGTATAGATGCTACGGGCATCAGCCAGAATCAATTCCTGAAGTCCCTCAGAGTCAGCAGACATTCTCTAACCTCCTGTTTATTTGCTACCCGCCGATATAGCCTGAACCAGGGATTCACCCAGACGGGTAACGATTTCATCGTCGTAGCGCTCGATTTCGCCTTCGTCGCAGAGCCTGGCCAGCTTGGGGTCTATGGGCAACTGCCCCAGGAACGGGGCATCGACGGCACGGGCCATCTCCTCTCCCCGGCTCCGGCCAAAGATCTCAATCCTCTTGTCTATTTCGGGCACATAGAGGTAACTCATATTCTCGACCACGCCCAGAACGCGCTTTTCCATCTTCCGGGCCATGTTCACCGCCTTGCGCACAATCATCTCGACCAGGTCTTGAGGGGTGAAGACAACGATTACCCCGGAAATTGGAAAGGACTGCATCAGCGTGAGCGGCGCGTCGGCAGTTCCCGGCGGCAGGTCAACAATCAGATAGTCAAGCTTGCCCCACAGTACATCTTCCCCAAACTGCTTTATGGTATTTCCGATTAGAGGACCGCGCCATATAACAGCGTCATCCTCGCTGGGCAGGAGAAGATTGATAGACATGACTTCAATCCCCGACCTCGATAGTACCGGCAGGACCCCGCCTTCGTTGCCACTGGGCCTCTCGTTGAGACCGAACATCTTGGGTATGCTGGGCCCGGTAATATCGGCATCGAGAATGCCTACCTCATACCCCTTACGCTTGAGGGCGATGGCGAGCAGACTTGATACCAGAGACTTGCCTACGCCTCCTTTGCCGCTCATCACGGCAACAATGTGGTCTATTTCGTTCAGGTCCTTTGCCTTGGCATCAATATATTCTATGGTCGCCTCGTTGACTTCGGGCAGCCCTTCAAGCGCTTCCCTCGCCCTGGTCTTGATCCAGTCCTGTGCGCCCGGGACCAGTCCTGTTGATGCCAGGGTAACGTTCACTGTTTTGTCGGAAGTGGTGATCTCACGCACAAGGTTCATCCCCACTATGCTGCGTTTGGTAGCAGGCACCAGCACCGCCTCCAGGCTCTCTCTTACTTGCTCTTCAGTTGCCATAGGTTTCCCTCCGTTTCCATCTATTAGTGGTCACAAATGTTATTCTCTGTAGCCAGTTGGCCGTTGAGATAACTCAGAACCGCCTTCTCCGGATCGCTTTCCACGGCACCGATAATGACCCCTATGCGGTGTTGCTGGAAAAGGCTTTGTGCCCGGGAGCCCATGCCGCCGGCAATTACGAACGTAACGCCTTGTTCTGCCATATCACAAGTGAAACTTTCATGTATCGGTGCGTAATCAGGGATCTCTATACTGACCTCTTCTATTCTGAATAGATCTTCAACTGGAAGTTCTACTACATAATGGGATACTTCTTTTCCCAACCTCGAGAACTTTTTTCTATCATCTTCTGAGGACACTCTATCCTTGACTACCTTTTCAAACAACTTCTGGTATTCAGGAAACTCTTCATTCCATTTCTCCTGAGCATCTAGTTTTGGAACAAATCTGAAGCCTTTACCATTATATCTATCAGCTAGTGTCAGGGCTGTCTTGCCCAAGTCTCTAAAAACCAAAGAGTTATTGCCAAAAGAACATCCGGTCACGAACTGAACGCCGTCGGTCAAACAGTTATTTGTTTCGACCACAGCAATGACATCTTCCATACCGCTCGATCTTTTGTTGATTTTTCGGACAGCTTCAGAGGCGGCATTTACACCAAGCGCTAAACCGGGACAGTAATGACCATGAAGGACCGCACTTCTAGCTAGAAGTTCAGTATGATCTTTTTCCTTCACAAGGCACCATATATGTTTTCTAGGAGCAATCTTATTTTCCATGATGAACACCAAGGTAACTCGACCTAAATCCTGCCTTTGTGTTAAGTTTTTGGATTAAAGTAACACGATTGGCATTCAATGATGATATAGATGACATAAATAGAGAATCGAAGGATAACATCTAATCGAATTTAACATTTAACCTATATATTAGTAACACGTATTACATATAGATGATAAAATGAGTGATACGACTAGGTTTGGCGTTTCGGTACCCATGAACCTGATGGAGGAGTTCGACGAAAAGATAGGGGAAAAGATGTATACCAATAGATCAGAAGCTATAAGAGATCTGATCAGAGATTTTCTAGTGGAGGAAAAATGGGAGGAATCCGAGGAGGAAGTCTACGGTTCTCTAACCCTCATCTACGATCACGAGAAAAAAGATATTTCAG
>JAWOFK010000007.1:0-23349 GCA_046497565.1 Dehalococcoidia bacterium | reverse complement strand
GACTCTCGGAGTAGGTGACGATAATACCGCTTACCTCGCTGAGTGGAGTAGCCTGTATCGATATACATCGTGTCCACACTATAATACATTACAGGAGATTTGTCAAGGGTTATTCCCCATAATTATTAGTGTGCACTTTCTCGAGATAACCTGAGGCTGTTTGAACGTGATTCCGGCTGGAAGATCCGCTGCAATCTTATTTTTCAACTTCTTTTGGCCAGGCGGCACCGAATGCAGACCACTCAAAATCAATTCCGGAAGACCTGGGGTGTCCAAACCGGCAGCTTTTGCAGGAGAAGCGGGGCATAAACCCGCTTCATCTAAGACTTATCCTTATTTTCGTGCGTCGCCTGGGTTATCTGCCTGAGGGGCTAGACAGAGAAATGCATTGCCCATCCGCTCCCGGTTAAGGTTTAGCTTTCATATACAATAACCTTTATTGGGGTTGGATTGAAGCCATTGCACGGGCTCCGGTCCTGAGGACAATTCGATATTGCCACAAGGCAATCTGTCTCTGCCAACAACTCCATATAGTCACCGGGCTTATTAATCGGCTCACGAATCTCCCATACGCCATTATCATCCTCACACAGGTTCATGAATAGAGAAGCACAACAGTCTTCACTGAAGTCCTTCCCTGTCAATCCGTAAGGGGCCAGAGCCATAGCAAAATTGTCCCTGCAGTTTCGTGCCCCTCTGATGCCAAACCTGGCATAGTTTATATCGTCGTTACAATAACCGCCTGTGAAACCCCCGGTGGGGCCACGTGTGCCCACCGTGTCCTCAACTATCTCAAACATCCTTCTGCCCTTCTGTGAAAAAATGTGGTGTCCCTTGGTTATATGCAGAGTTTTGTTAAACAGTGTAGTAACTACACAAGATGACCTCTCCTCGGAGTCATTAAGGTTAAAGAAAATAACGTCAATAACCTGTTGACCCTCCAGGTCAATTAGCCGCAGGCGCTGTCCCTTTCTAATGGTCAAGGCAAGATATTCTCGTGCCGGGATAGTTACCTCCTGAATTATGTACCCTGTAATATCACGCTTATCTATAGAGTCACTCATTCTGGTTACCCTCGGAGGTTCTTCCCTGGAGATGGCTGTAATGCGCTCAAATGGCGCTGCTCATCTGCCGGGCTTCGACCTGCATATAGATTTGCAGCAGCTTGTTTCCCCAGAACCGCGGCCCATGCTACACGAGCCACCCTGCACTGTCAACCATTGGTTCGAGATATTCTTGAGATTTTCGCCGGAGGCATGAATGGTGATCACCTCGAACAAGATGGGCTGAACTTACGTCTTAGCATCCATCAGCGGCCCTGTTCCTTCAGTTCACCTTTCCCACTGCTGCCAGATATACGACAAATTCATTCTTGCCGTCGATTCTCAATAGCTGGTCCATCAACTCCTGGTCATAGGCAGCAACTGCACAGACACCGGCGTTTGCCACTTCGCACGCCAAATATAGATTCTGACATACGTGCCCCGCGTCGAGGAGAATGAGTCTGTGAGCAGCCAAGCCATAGCGCCATTCCATTCTGTACGGTATTGCCGACCAGATGAACACTGCCGCAGCACTGGCCATCCAGTTCTGCTGGAAAGCTGCTCGTCCTACCTTCTCTCCTGCTCTTCCATCCCTGTACTCGACTAGAAGCTGGTGTTCAAGTGGTAGATATCTATAGAACCCTGTATCCAGACCTTTGACATTGAGAACGCATATATGGGTCTCGAGCGCATGGCGGGCTCCGGCTGATGGGACAGTCCTGCGAGCATGACCGGCACCCAAATGCTCTCGTATGCCTTGAGTTGCCCATATGAGGAATGATAACTCCACCAGCGTCAGCGCACTTCCACTGAATTGTCGGTGGCTCCGGCGATTCGCGATGGCGAATAGCAAATCTACGCTCGGCAATATCTGGAACTCATCTGGGGGAATCAGACCGATTCTCTCGGCGTCGGTTGAATATGCTTTCTCAATGGATGGCGGAGGAACTCCCAGGCTCTGACCGGTTCTTGAGAAATCAACCGTTTTTCGTACACTATCCTTCACGAAATAGCGATTCTGCTCTATCGAAGATTCCTGCATACCGCACCTCTTGTCCTGGTTATATTGGCATCGGGAAAACAGTTAGCTCCTCTTTATGCTAGCACCCTGGTATTCGCATTAGCAAACGTGCTATATGCTACGAGAGCGAGATGCCAGACAGTACATAAGCCGGCATAGCCCTGGGCACTTCAGGGGACGTAAATACTCTCGAACGGATTCCAGCAACAACGCGGTCAGGAGCGGCAGGTCGCCGAGGAAAGAACTCTCCATCGGCGACGCCAAGAAAACTAGCGAAGGCCGAGTGCTTCATCAGGCCCGGCACACTATGTCCGCAAGAATTCTACTTATTGGCCTGTTTCTCAGCCCAGTTGCCCGCTCCGGGTACCTTCCACATCTTGCCTGTTCCTGCCATGATCATGAGGATAATCCACAATACCACCGTCAGTATCCAGATAAGAGTACCAATCACTCCGGCGAAAGCAATTAGCCCGGGTGAAAAGGTAGCAACACCGATAGCAACTAGAATTCCCGAGAAGACAATCTGGGCTATAGTCAGCACGCCGAAGACCATGATGGATTGCCAGGCATGGAATTTGACAAAGGTGCTCTTCTTTTCAATGACGACGAAGATTATCCCCGTTATCCACCCAAACAAGTAGGAAAGAAGCCCGGCGACATTGGCCGACAAACCCGTGCTACTCTCCGCTTCAGGCTTGGCTCCACCCTCGGCCGGCGTTGCCGCAGCGCCAAGCCCGCCACCACACTTGGCACAGAACTTGGCCTCCTCAGGGTTTTCCGTTCCACATTTAGGACAAAACATATTCACCTCCTTGGCTAGTAAATCTATATTATATACCACGGATATGTCAATAGCCTTGAGGTGTTTCTTACCACCCTGAGCATTAGCGAAGGGATTAGATTGCCACGCCCCGATGTAATCGGGGCTCGCAATGGCAAGAACGCGAATGGTGATTTCTGGTCACAGAATTTCATCCTGCCGGAAGACCCAGGTGACGGCAACCACACTGTCATCTTCGGCCAACCCCATTAGCCTGGCTCCCCGGCCACCCCTGCCCTGAATGGAAACCTGCTCCATGGGAATGTTCACCACGTGGCCCCTGGCTGATAACATCACCAGGGAGCCTTGCGGGGAAACAAGCCTGGACGCAACCAGATTGCCCGTCTTGGAGTTAACCCTGTAGGCCCGCACTCCCTTGCCTCCCCTATAATGGATGGGATAGTTCTTTATCGGAGTCAGCTTGCCAAAACCTTTCTCGGTTACGGTGAGCACATAAGCATCAGAAAAGACAATGCCCATACCAACAACATAATCATCAACAAGACGAATGCCACGAACGCCGCCACTGGTCCGAGATGCAGTCCTCAGGTTTTCGACCTTGAATCTCATAGCCTGCCCATTTCGACTCACCAGTATGACCTCATCTTCGTTAGCAACTACGCCGGCTGAGATCAGCTCATCTTTGTCTCTCAGCCCCATAGCAATAATGCCATTACGCCTTATGGAGGCGAACTCACTTAGAGTAGTCTTTTTTACCACGCCGCCCCTGGTAGCCATTAGCAGAAACCTGTCCGAAGGAAAGCTGGCCAGAGCTAATACCTCAGTTACTTCGTCTTCCAGGTCAATAGGTAACAAATTGACCAGGGCTATCCCCTTGGCCGTGCGGGATGAGTCCTCGGGAATCTCGTAACACTTGAGGCAGTAGACCTTGCCGGTGCTGGTAAAGAAAAACAGATTATCATGAGTGTCGGCTACCACGATATGGCTCACTGTATCGGCCCCCCGGGTTACCATGCCGATAACGCCTTTTCCGCCACGGCGTTGCAGCCGATAAGTGATGGCAGGAATCCTCTTAACGAACCCCCCACTGGTCAGGGTCACTACCATTGCCTCATGAGGCACAAGGTCTTCCGTACGAAATTCCTCGATTTCTTCCCTTTCTATTACGGTTCGCCGAGGATCGCCATACTTGGACTTAAGCTCCTGAGCATCCTGGGCAACCAGTGACAATACTTTCCGAGGATTGGCCAGCAAGTCCTCAAGATAGGAAATATTCTTTATCACAGCGGCATATTCCTCGGTTATCTTGTCCTGCTCTAGCTTGGCGAATCTGCGAAGCGGCATATCAAGGATAGCTTGCGCTTGAATCTGCGACAGGGCAAAAGCTGCCATCAAATCGGCACGAGCCGATTCTACAGTCTGAGACTGTCGAATGATTTTAATCACCTGGTCAAGATTGTTCAGGGCAATTCTGAAGCCTTCGAGGATATGAGCCCTATCCCTGGCCTTATCAAGTTCAAACTGAGACCTCCTGGTAATGACCTGAAAACGAAAGTCAATGTAAGAAGTCAGCGCCTCTTTGAGACCGATGACCTGGGGTTGTCCATTGAGCAAAGCGACCATATTGATAAAGAAGGCAGATTGCATCGCGGTATATTTGTAGAGGTTATTAAGCACCTGTCGAGTCTGTGCTTCCCTTCTGAGCTCGATGACAATACGCATACCTTCCCTATCCGACTCATCACGCACTTCGGATATCCCTGAAATTCTCTTCACTTTCACCAGCTCAGCTATTCTCTCTACCAGAGCCGCCTTGTTCACCTGATAGGGAAGCTCGGTCACAATTATTTGTCTCTTGCCGCCTTTGCTGGCCACTTCGCTGGCTCTGGCCCGGAGCACAATCTTTCCCTGCCCTGTGGTATAAGCACTGTCTATACCCTCTCTCCCCCAAATGATACCGGCGGTGGGGAAATCGGGGCCCGTCACCAATTCCATTAGTTCCTCTACGGTGGCCTGGGGATTCTCAATGAGATAAACAATGGCATCACAGATCTCACCCAGGTTATGAGGAGGAATATTGGTCGTCATCCCCACAGCTATGCCTGAGGAACCACCAACTAATAAGTTAGGCAACCTGGCAGGCAAGACGGTGGGTTCCTGAAGAGAGCCATCGAAGTTGGGGGCAAAGTCGACGGTATTCTTGTCGATGTCAACCAGCATTTCCTCGGCAATTTCGGAAAGGCGAGCTTCGGTGTACCTCATCGCCGCCGGTGGGTCATCGTCAATGCTGCCGAAATTGCCCTGCCCGTCAACCAGGGGATACCTCAGAGAAAAATCCTGAGCCATGCGCACCATGGCTTCATATACCGGGGCGTCTCCATGCGGGTGATACTTACCCAGGACTTCACCAACAATACGTGCACTCTTCCGGTACGGACTATTATGGCGTAACCCCAGGCCATCCATGGCGAACAGGATACGTCTCTGCACTGGCTTCAACCCGTCACGCGCGTCCGGTAAGGCCCGGGAGACGATGACACTCATGGCATAGTCCAGGTAGGAGCTTTTCATCTCCTCTTCAATGTCGATAGGCTTTACGATTGCCGCTTCCGTCAAATCTCAGATTCCTCTCTCGCTATCTTCACCAACAACGGTGAAACCTTCAGGTAAAGACTCTTCTTCACGCCCGGGTTCTTCTTCTTCCTCAAAATCTCCAAGCTCCAGCAATCCCTCACTTTCGTCGGCAATGGTTCCCCGTCTGAGGAGGCTTTCTTTAATACGCGTGCGCAGGTGCTCTTCGGCTTTGACAGGAAAGGAGGGGCGTCCGACCTGGCTGGGGTGCTGGTACATCTCCTTTATAACTACCTGCACTTTGTTTTCTTCTACATTGAGAATTGCCGCATCGTACCTGTTGCCGCCTTGCATTAGTTGCACGAGCCGCAATCCCTGTCTCGACTCCACCTCTCCCAAATAGTCTCCATCCTCACTCTTCACAATCAGCCGCTGCCCTGCCACTTCCAGGTGCACCTGGTCACCGAACGCCATCTTGGCCAGGACGTCACCGGAAGCCACATTGTGAAGACCAACCACCCCGGCCTTGCCCATCTCAGTTATGAACAGGTCAAGAGCAACCCTTCGAGCTTGACCTTTCGAGGTCAAAGCTCTCTGACGGTTGCTGCTCAAGGCCGCCATAGACTCTGACAAACTGGTTAAACGGGCAAGATTCTTCTTGGCAATAGCATTCTCGGGGACAAGTTCCAAAGCCTTAGAATAGGCTTCCCTGGCTCCATCAAAATCTCCCAGCTCTGTTAAGGCTCGGCCAAGACGATTGTATGTCTCGACGTCAGCGGGGAACTGTTCAATTATGCTCCTGTTTATCGCTTCGGCCTCCTCCCACCTGCCCTGAAGCGCCAGGTCTATAGCTTCCTTGCTCAGTTGTCGTCTTAATTGAGCTTTTTCTTCTCCCTGCTGTTGATGAGCTCCTAGATACATTTCCATTCCGTTAACTTAGGATGTTATGCCAAGATTGTCAAGTCCCCTTCTCCAGCTCAAAAGCTTGATGCAATGCCTGAACAGCATCCTTAACCCTGGCCTCGGAGACAATGCAGGTTATCCTTATCTCAGAAGTGGTAATTAGCTGGATGTTAATGCCCCGGTCGTGGAGCGTGCGAAACATTCTAGCAGCATAGCCCGGTGTATTTTGCATTCCGGTACCTACGATGCTTACCTTGGCCAATGTGGAATCGGTCACACATCGCTCACCACCCACAGTTTTGACTACGGGCTCTACGATGGACATCGCCTTGATTAAGTCACTCCGGGCCACCGTGAACGTGAGATCAGTAATATTATTGATGCTGGCATTCTGGACGATAGTATCTACACTTATATTGGCTCTGGCCAAAGGCTCGAAGATTGCCGCTGCGATACCAGGATGGTCAGGGACACCCACGATGGTGACCTTAGACACATTGGTATCATGTGCAATACCCCTCACCTTGTTTTTCACTTCCATAGAAGCCTCCTTACAAATACTGGTACCCGGGCTATCGATAAAGCTAGAAGCCACCAGTATGGGCACATTATACAACTCTCCCAATTCCACCGCTCTGTTATGCATTACCCTGGCTCCATAGCTGGACAGTTCCAGCATCTCCTCATAGCCAATTTCCTTCAGTCTCCTCGCCTCAGGAACAAGGCGCGGGTCAGCAGTATAGACACCTTCAACATCAGTATATATCTGGCACACGTCGGCATTCAAGCTGGCAGCGAGAGCAACTGCCGTCGTATCGGACCCGCCGCGACCCAGGGTGGTAACATCCATCTCCTGACTCACGCCCTGAAACCCTGCCACAATGACAATGCTTCCCTTTTCCAATTCATTGACCACTCGTTTCGTGTCGACGCGGAGAATCCGGGCCCGGCTGTAACTAGAATCAGTCAGGATGCCTGCCTGGGCACCGGTAAGACTGACTGCCCTGTAACTCAACCCCTCCAGAGCCAGAGCCAGAAGGGTGCTGGAGACTATCTCCCCGGTAGACAGAAGGACATCGAGTTCCCTGTCACCGGGCTGTTCGTTGACCTGGTAAGCCAGTTTAATCAAATAATCGGTGGTGTCTCCCATGGCCGAAACCACAACCACCACCTGATTTCCCCCATCTTTGGCTCTGGCGACACGGTGAGCTACATTCCTGATTTTTTCCGCATCAGCCACGGAGCTGCCACCATACTTCTGAACTATCAGTGCCATCTTTTCACCTTCATTTACTCTATGAGCTTGGTCATAATATTATACCCTTCCTCGACAAGAACGCCTGAGGCTTTGGCCTCTGTTTCGGTAAATCTCCGCGCCCCACTTCGACTGGTCGGGGTAAAGCCCGGCCCCCAGAGCATAAATGGGACCGGGTCAGCAACATGGGTCTGAACCTCGATCGGTGTGGCGTGGTCAGGCAGGATTAGCACCCGAAGGGCATCCCTGTTCCAGGTACAAAGCCGACCCACAATCTCTTCATCCACCCTCTGGATAGCCTCTATCTTGTCTTCGGCCAGGCCGGCATGAGCTGCCTCATCGGTCGCTTCAACATGAATAACTACCATGTCGGATTTCCCAAGTGCCTCCAGGGCACCAATGGCCTGAGCCATGTAATTGTTATCCAGGCCACCAGTAACACCAGGAATATCAAGCACCTGCATATCAATCATTCGGGCCAGGCCCCGCATAACATCGACCCCTGATGTCATGACAGCATCAAGTCCATAGGCTTTCTTGAAGGATGGCATATCAGGTATTTTGCCGCTACCCCAGAAAAGCCAGATCATAGTAGCCGGAACGTCGCCCCGTGTTCTCCGCTCCACATTCACAGGATGGTCACGAAGCACAGGCTCAGATTGTGCCATAAGGCCTCTCAACAGGTCGCTCCCGGGCCCTTTAGGAAGAAATCCGTCAATAGCCTTGTTGGGAATATCATGCGGCGGGGTACAGCTGGCCAGCAGGGCATCTGCCCTCCCCTTTATCTTACACAGGTGTCTGTAGCTCACGCCAGGATAAAAATGCACTTCATCGCTGCCAAGCTCTGCATTCAAGCTAGCAATAAGGGCCTGGGCCTCGCCAGTACTGATATGCCCGCAACTATAGCTCAACATGGTTCCGTCGCGAACAGCAACCAAATTGCAGCGAAAAACGGCCTCTCCTTGCTCAATAGGAACGCCCATTCCTTCAGCCTCAATGGCGCTCCGGCCTCGATAATGCACCTTGGGATCATAGCCTAACACGGACATACAGGCACAGGCACTACTGGGTTCCATCCCCGGCGGGACGGTACGAATCAGCCCGACAACACCCGCCTGCGCCATAGCGTCCATGTTGGGCGTATGCGCCAATTCCAGACAGGTCCCCCCACCATGGGCAGTTAAGGGCCAGTCTGATGCCCCGTCAATTATCAACACGCAGTACTTCATCCTTGCCCCAATAATCAAAGCATCATATAATAGCACAACCAACGGGGCGTAGCGCAGTGGGTAGCGCGCAGCGTTCGGGACGCTGAGGTCGGAGGTTCAAATCCTCTCGCCCCGATTAGCGTAGTTGGCCAATTTATATAGATTAGAGGGAGACCATGATAAGAGCTGCGATTGTAGGAGCCACTGGCATAGTAGGACAGCAATTTCTTGTTGCCCTGAAAGACCACCCCTGGATTGAAATTGCCGCCCTTGCTGCCTCCGAGAGGTCGGCAGGGCGCAGCTATAAAAAGGCAATAACCGATGCCCAGTCCGGAGCATTGCGCTGGTTCTGCCAGGAACCTCCGGTAGAGGAGGTCATGGCTATGCCGGTGCAGAATGCCGCCGACATGGACATCTCCACACTGGACATCATCTTTTCTGCCATAGAGTCCGATCAGGCAAGGATTCTGGAACCGAAATTCGCCAGCGACAAAGCAGTGATAAGCACTGCTTCGGCTTTCCGCTACGATGAAGACGTGCCCATTCTAATCCCGGGCATCAACTCCGAGCAGGCCGGGTTAATCAATGTGCAACGAAAGGCCCGGGGATGGAAAGGCTTTATTACGCCCATTCCCAACTGCACCACCGCTGGTTTAGCGATAACGCTGAAACCAATCCACGAGGCGTTCGGCGTAAACGCTGTCATCATGACTTCGCTGCAAGCCCTGTCGGGCGCGGGCCGGAGCCCCGGGGTAATAGGCCTCGACATCCTGGACAATGTCATCCCCTTCATCGCCGGGGAAGAGGAAAAAGTGGAGCGTGAAACGCAGAAAATCCTGGGCAATTTGACAGGTGGGGCCATCAGTTCTGCGAAGTTCCATGTAAGCTGCACCTGCACTCGTGTCAATGTCAGGGAGGGACATACAGAATCGGTCTTCGTCTCCACCCGGAAGGCCTGTGCGGTGGACGAGGTTGCCAGGGCCATGAGAGAATATGGCGGCTCGGCTGGCGAAGACGAGCTGCCCTCGGCCCCCAGGCACATGATAATCGTCCACGAAGACCCCTTCAGACCTCAGCCGCGACTTGACCGCGACGCTGAGGACGGCATGGCCACTGTGGTGGGCAGAATCAGAAAGGACAACGTGCTGGAAAACGGCGTCAAGTACTTGCTGGTCTCCCACAACACCAAGATGGGAGCCGCTAAGGGCGCAGTCCTTGTCGCCGAACTCCTCATCAGGGACGGGTATATTCCCTAGATACCGTCGGCGGAGTTTCGAATCCTTTCGCTCTCATTAAGACAGGGGCATTTGCTGCTCGACGGTGCCACGGTGGCACACCGTGAGCCGACATTCTGAGAAAACCAAACTCCTCAGTTGGTAGTTCGGCACATGTTTGTTTATCACACCTCTGGCTTTCTCTTATGCCAACCGGTTGCTTGCTCGTAGGCAAATGCGATGCGCACCAGCGTTTCCTCACTGAAAGGCCGGCCTATAATCTGCATGCCTATAGGCAAATTATCGGCAAAACCGGCAGGTACGGAGATGGCCGGTACTCCCGCTATGTTTATGGGCAGAGTGCATACATCGCTCAGGTACATCTGTACCGGATCGTCCAACCTTTCACCCAGTTTGAAGGGCACCGTCGGCGAGGTGGGAGTGACCAGAGCATCATATCTTCCGAAGGCCCGGTCAAACTCCTGCTTTATCAGCGTGCGGACCTTCTGCGCCTTGAGATAGTAAGCGTCGTGATAGCCGGCAGACAAAGCGTATGTACCCAACATTATGCGCCTCTTGACTTCAGCCCCGAAGCCGAATTGCCGCGTCTTCTCCGTTGTCTCGATTACGTTGCTGGCATTTGGCTCGGAAAAGCCATATTTCACCCCATCATAGCGGGCCAAATTGGCCGAAGCTTCCGAAGGAGCCAGTATGTAGAAGGCAGCCAGTGCGTATTTGGTATGTGGCAGAGAGGCACCCCAGTCTATATCCGCACCCAGCTCCTGGAGTTTGTTTATGGCTACTGCCATAGCTTCTCTTACCTCATTCTGCATGCCCTCGACAAAATACTCCCGGGGGATGCCTATCTTCAGTCCCTTGATGTCAGGAATTAATTGCTGCGTGTAGTCCGGCACCGCATAAGGCACTGACGTCGAATCTCGAGGGTCATGCCCGGCAATGGCATTCATAACCAGAGCAGAGTCACTGACATCCTTGGTTAATGGCCCAACCTGGTCAAGGGAACTGGCGAAAGCAACCACGCCGAAGCGGCTGACACGACCATAGGTCGGTTTAAGTCCCACCACGCTGCAAAATCCCGCCGGTTGACGGACGCTGCCCCCGGTGTCGGTGCCCAGAGTATAGATAGCTTCATCCGTAGACACGGCAACTGCTGAGCCGCCGCTGCTGCCTCCGGGGACACGACCCAGGTTCCAGGGGTTATGGGTAGGGAAAAAGGCGGAGTGCTCCGTGGAAGAGCCCATAGCGAACTCATCCATGTTCGTTTTCCCTACTATCACCGCTCTCTGCGCCTTCAGTTTCTCTATCACGGTGGCATCATAGGGAGGGATGAAGTTTTCCAGCATCTTTGAACTACAGGTAGTCCTTATCCCCCGGGTGCATATGACATCTTTGATTAGGGCAGGGATGCCAGCCAAGGGGGCAACCTCAGAGGCATTCTTGATGTAATTGTCGGCTTTCTCAGCCTCCTTCAGGGCGATGTCTTCGGCAATGGTAACACAGGCGTGGACTTTGCCCTCTACCTCAGCGATACGCTTCAGCACAGACTTCGTCAGTTCCAGTGATGAAATCTCTCTCTGTTTAAGAAGCTTGTGTGCTTCATGAATGGTTAGCTGATGTAATTCATTCGCTTGCATACTTAGAACCTGTCCTTGAGGCTACCACGCTTGATAACTCTGCGCCAGTCGCCCCCAGTTTTGCTGTGCATCTCTTTAAGCCTGGGGATATATTGTATACCCAGGAACACCCCCAGACCTGCGGAGAAGTATACTAAAGCCAAAGGCTGGCCGTAGCGGTCGACGTAAATGAACCCCGCAACAAATGGGAAAACAATGAGGAGCAGGCTATAACTGAAGGTGGGATTGTGAGTAGCGAGCAAGGCAACTGCAAAAACGATGAAGAGAAACGGTATTGCCCTTGGCATGAGGAAGAGGAGGACCCCGATGGCGGTAGCTGCTCCCTTGCCGCCGCGGAATTTGAGGAAAACGGGAAAGATGTGGCCTACCAGGGCAGCCAGGCCAGTGAGCGCAGTAAGCAAATCGAACGGTGAGACTAAGGGGAAACCTGACAACCAGCGCACCAGAAGAATTGCTCCTATGCCTTTGCCCAGGTCAACCAGGCTCACTAACACGGCCTCTGCCAGCCCCACTTCGTAGTAGACATTCATGGCCCCCATGTTTTTGCTTCCCACCTCGCGGATGTCTATCCCCTTTCTCAGGCGTCCGGCGAGATATGCTGAAGGGATGGAGCCAAGGATGTAGCCGATTACGATGGCAATAACTATGTCAATCATTTGCCGGATGTGCTCACTCTAGTATTGCCTGAACTTGAAAACAGTTTTCTGCTTGTTTTGGTGCGTTTGACAGAATCTCAGATGGCGGATATGGCTCAGCTACATCATCTTTCCTGAGGACACTTTGTAGCGGGATGGTGTGGGTCGCCGGTGGCACGTCGGCTGTGTCCACTTGCTTGAGCACTTCGAAGTTCTCCAGAATATCGGATAGCTGGAGTCTAAATTTCTCAGCCTCTTGCTCGCCTAAGCCCAGGCGAGCAAGCCGAGCAATGTGCCTTACCTGTTCATAACCTAGTGGCATCTTCGCTTGACTACATGATTATAGCATCTAACTTTCAGCATAGCTATCCGACGTCCGGCGGGTGTAACAGCGGTTGCTTATCTTTACTGACAAGATTATAATGTGAGGCCATGCAAATCAGAAATATTGTCTCCATATCTCATCAAGGAGCGGGAAAGTCTTCACTTGCGGAGTATATGCTCTTTGCCGCGGGGGCCATCCAGCGGTTGGGGAGCGTCGAGGACGGCTCTGCCACCTCAGACTATGACCCACTTGAGGTGGAACGCGGTATGGGCATCAACCTGTCTCTGCTGCCGTTCGAGTGGAAGCAGACGAAAGTCAACCTCATCGATACACCGGGCTATGCCGACTTCATCGCCGAGGTAAGGTCAGGGTTGAGGGTAACCGAGGGCGCGATACTCGTCGTGTGTGCCGCCTCGGGCGTAGAAGTTGGCACAGAACAGGTGTGGGGCGATGCCGAAAATGCAGGTCTCCCCCGGTTAGTATTTGTCAACAAGATGGACCGCGAAAATGCTGATTTCTTCTCCACCCTGGAGGGAATCAGGTCCAAGTTATCACCGAGGTGTGTGCCGCTTCACCTACCCATAGGTTCGCAAAGTGATTTTCAAGGCATCATAGACCTGGTGACCATGAAGGCTTACATTGGCAATGAGTTGAAAGAAGCCGAAATACCCGCGGCACTTCAGGAGCAAGCAGGGGCCAGCCGTGAAAAGCTGGTAGAGGCTGCTGTGGAGATTGATGACGAGCTTATCAGTAAGTATCTGGAAGGCGAGGCTATAAGTAATGAGGAGGTTTTCGCTGCCATAAGAAAGTCCACCCTTGCCGGTAAGCTGGTCCCGGTTTTTGTCGGCTCTGCACGGCAGGGCATTGGCATCCAGCAACTACTCGATGGCATTTGCTACTACCTTCCTTCGCCGGAAGAAAGGGATGCCTTTGTAGCTAAGAATGCGGCCACCGGCGATCAAGAAGAGATCAAACCCGGTCCTGAGTCACCTTTTTCCAGCCTTGTCTTCAAGACCAGCGCAGACCCCTATGTCGGCAAGCTCAGCTATTTCCGGGTTTATGCGGGCGTTATTTCCAGCAATTCTCAAGTTTGGAATGCCAACAAGAACAGCATGGAACGGGTCGGCCAGCTCTTCACCTTGCTGGGCAAGAACCAGCAGCTATTGCCGCAGGTCTCCGCCGGGGACATCGGGGTAGTGGCCAGGCTGAATTTGACTACCACGGGTGATACCCTGTGCGCCCGCGAGCATCCTGTGATATTCGAAGGCATTGACTTCCCCCACGCTAATTTCAGCATGGCAATCCAGCCTCAAACGAAAACCGATTTGGACAAGCTGAGCACCGCTCTGCCCAGGATTTGTGAAGAGGACCCTTCCCTCCAGACACGTCGCGAACATGATACTAACGAGCTCATCATCTCGGGAGTCGGTGACAGCCACCTGGACATAGTCAAGGAGAAGATGCGTCGCAAATTCGGCGTAGCAGTGAGATTGGACACGCCCAAGATCCCCTATAAGGAAACCGTCACCGTACCGACCAAGGCGGAGTACAAACACAAGAAACAGACTGGAGGCCATGGTCAATACGGACATGTCCTGCTGCAGATGGAGCCTTTGCCCCGGGGCGGGGGATTTGAATTTGCTGAGAAAATCTTCGGTGGGGCAATACCCCAGAACTATATCCCCTCGGTGGAAAAAGGGGTCAATGAGGCGAAACAGGAGGGGGTCCTGGCCGGATATCCCGTGGTGGATGTGAAGGCGACACTGTACGACGGGAGCTTCCACTCAGTGGATTCGTCAGACATTGCTTTCAAGATTGCTGCGGCCCAGGCCTTGAAAAAGGGGCTATCGCAGGGACAGCCGGTATTGCTTGAGCCCATAATGAAGCTCAAGATCACTGTCCCCGAAGCATATACCGGGGACATTACCAGCGACCTGAATACCAAAAGAGGCCGGGTGCTTGGAATGAACCCCGGCGATGGTATCAACGTCATTGATGCTCAGGCGCCCTATGCCGAGTTGCTTCGTTATGCCATAGACTTAAGGTCCATGACGCAAGGGCGTGGTGACTTCGTCATGGAATTTGACCATTACGAAGAGGTGCCAGCTCATTTCAGTCAGAAGGTCATCGAGGAAAAGAAGAGGGCAGGCAAGGGCGACTGAGAGCCCCTGAACGATACGCTGCTCAGGTTCAACACTTCAACTTCAAATCACTATCGTACGCACACGTCTCGATGGCGGAGGTGGCAGAATGAGCCGTACTGTGAATGCCGAGATTGGTTTTCGAGATTACCGAAGGACAGGCCTTCCCGGCGTGCGCCAATATTGGTATAGAGGCTTCTCCGCTTTCTGACTGGCAGATACGGATTTATTTCAGCCAGCTAGCAGCTCTTTTAGCTTACTGGTCAGGGCTGGCACCACTTCCTCATATTTACCCACCACTCCAAATTCTGCCTCCCTGAATATGTTGGCCTCCGGGTCCTTATTGATAGCTACGATGTGCTTGGAACCCGAGCATCCAGCCGTGTGCTGACTGGCACCTGAAACAGCTATAGCGAAGTAGATATCAGGGGCAACAATCTTTCCAGTGAGGCCAATATGGAGCGCCTCTGGCACCCAGCCATTATCAGCAGGGGGGCGCGACGCGCCTACCGTGCCGTGCAGCAAATCAGCCAGCTCCTTCAATGTTGTCTGGAAGGGCTCAGCACCGCCCACCCCCCTGCCGCCACAGACGATCACAGGGGCGTCCTCAAGCTTCATGCCCACTGCCTCTTCTTTAACCGTCTCCAACACCTTGGTCCTTACTTTCGACGTGTCTATGTCAACCTTAAAGGGTATGACCTCTCCCTTCCTTTTGTCGTCACGCTCCAGTGGCGACATCGCCTTGGACCTAACAGTGACCATCTGAGGCATAAGCTCGCCGGTGAATACGGCTTGAGCATTGCCGCCATAAACAGGCCGTGTTTGCACCAGCAGCTTTGTCTTGTCATCTATACTCAGGTCAAGGCAGTCTGTTGCCAGGCCGGTGCCCAATCTGAAAGCAAGGCGAGGAGCTAAGTCTCTACCCATAAATGTTTGCCCCATGAGTACTATCCGGGGCGAAATCTCTTTGACCAGTTTTTCAGCGGCTTGTATGTAGGCATCTGCTTGATACTCTTTGAGGGAGGGGTCTTCTACAGCATAGACCTTGTCTGCCCCAAAGGCAATTGCTTCGTCGGAAGCTCCGCCAACTGCATCGCTAATCAGCAAGCAGGACAATTCTTCCTTTAAGTCATCGGCAAGCTTCCTGCCACACCCCAGCAACTCGGTGGTAATGGAGGCCAACTTTCCGTCCGTCAGTTCACCACAAACTAATATACCTTTGTATTCAGCCATCATTTCCTCCTTGAATTTAAAACAATTTGGCTTGCCTGAGCCTTGCGGCTAGATTAGCGCCCGCCTCTTCCGGCGTCTCGCCTTCGATTATTTCACATTTGCCTTCCTTGACCGGCTGGAAGAGCTTGTCCAACTTACTACGCCTTCCAGCAGCGCCAACTTGTGCCGGCTCCAGTCCGATATCGGCTGGTTTCCAGATGACAGGTTGTTTCTTGCCTGCTGCCATGATTCCTTTCAACGTGGGATACCGAAGCGCGCCCAACTCGCTGGTCACCGTAATCAGGGCGGGTAGCGTCACTTCAATAGAGCGATAGCCATCAGGAATTACTTGCTCAACCTTCGCTTTTCCATCGGTGACTTCCACCTTACGGGCCAAAGTCACAGCCGGAATTTCCAGAAGCTCAGCAATGCCCAGCCCTACCTGCCCGGCATCCCAGTCAGAGGATTGCCTACCGCAAAAGATAAGGTCGTATTCCCCTATTTTCTTTATTGCCGTAGCCAGGGCGTTGGCAGTTGACCAGCTATCCCCCTCCTCAAAAGCTTCGTCCTCCAGAAGGATGAGCTCATCACTCCCCACAGCCAAAGCTTTCTTAATCACGTCCCGAACAAATGCATTACCCAAGCCGAGCACGGTAATCTTGCCTCCCACTGTATCCTTGATCTTGAGGGCAGCTTCCAGGGCAAATTCTTCGTATTGACCGATTACAGGCTTTACGTCCGGCGGCAAGGTCATCTTGTTGTTTACCACCTTAAACACTGCCGGTGGTACTTCAGGGTCTGGCACTTGCTTGCAGCAGACAATCATGTTAACTGGCATTCCATCACCTCCTCAAAGATTCTTTGCCGCCGTAAGGATATAACGAAGAACACCCTCCTGTCAATAATCCACAAGCTGTCCACAGTCCCCCCCTTGCCATTTAAAATCCCATGGTTTATAGTCTTCAAGAAGAGGGTAAGCAAACCTGAATTAGCTACCAGGGAAAACATGAGCAAGGAGGCAATGAGATGCAGGAACGGCCACCGACGTATGATGAAGCACTGTCACTTCTAAAGGAATTTAACCAGGATGAGAGCTTATTGAAGCATGCCTATTGCGTCGAGGGAGTGATGCGCTACATGGCACGCAAGGCAGGTGAGGATGAGGAGAAATGGGGCATCGTTGGGCTGGTGCATGACCTGGACTATGAACGCTTTCCGGAGCAGCATTGTATCAAAGCAAGGGAGATACTGGAGGAACGGGGCTGGCCCGAGGAATACATAAGAGCGATTTTGTCTCACGGCTGGGGCATGTGTAATGATGTTGAGCCGCAAAGCAAGATGGAGAAGACATTGTATGCCATTGACGAGCTGACCGGGCTCATCTCAGCAGTAGCCCTGGTCCGGCCGTCAAAGAGCGTGGCAGACCTGGAAGCCAGGTCGGTGATGAAGAAGTGGAAGGACAAGGCATTTGCTGCCGGCGTGAACCGCTCCGTGATTGAAAAGGGAACAGCAATGCTGGAGGTGGAACTAACAGAGCTGGTCACCGACGTCATTATGGGGATGCGCCAGGTGGCTGGCAAAATAGGACTGTAGCCAACAAACCTCCGCCTGTAAAGGTGACCCCAATGGCAAGCTCAGTAATCTCTTCCTGACAGATGCACATTGCCCAGTCTGACCCTTGTTAACCCCTGCGCCTTTGCCTCGGCCGGGCATTCTTCAGCGTGGCGCACTCACAATCCGTCAGATTCGTGGGCCGCTATTGCACTCATCTTCGGCCCAGGACGGAACCAACAAAATCTCTTCTCCCCCGGGCAAAATCATCGATCGACATTTTGTGTTTTCCTTCCAGTTGGACCTGGCCAAGCCCCAGAATACCGTGACCGGTTACCACCCCAACTCCAGGTGGCTCCGCCAGGGCTATCACCTTTCCCGGCTCACCCTTTGCCGTGCCGCCAACGGGCACAGCCTCATGGATTTTTAGCCGTTTCCCCCGTAGCCAGGTGTAGCAGCCTGGCCAGGGATTGTATGCCCGTACCCTTCGCCACAGTTGCAGCGCGGAAAGGTGCCAATCAATCTCGGCATCCTCACTGGTTATCAGTTGGCTGTAAGTAGCCTGAGACTCATCTTGCGCTTGTGGTCTGAGTTCGCCGCTCAGCCATTCGGGCAAGGTCTCCAGCAGAAGCCTAGCTCCCACATCAGCCAGCCCGGAACTAAGCGAGCCTGTCGTATCCGTAGATGAAACCTCCACTTCTTCCTGGGCTATGATCGGCCCGCTATCCAGGCCCGCGTCCATCAACATTATGGTAACGCCAGTGACTTCATCTCCGCACAGAATGGTATTGGCGACGGGAGACGCCCCTCGGTGCCGCGGCAACAATGAAGGATGAATGTTAAGGCAGGCAAATTTGGGCAAAGAAAGTACTTCAGGGGGGAGAATATAAGCAAAGGCTGCCACAATTATCAGCTCCGGCTGGAGGCTGGCCAGCTCCTCCACCACCTCGCTCGACTTAAAGGTCTTTGGTTGCACAACCGGTATGCCCCGCTCCAGCGCCAGGTTCTTGACCGGAGAAAAAGCGACCTGGTGCCCCCGGCCGGCCGGCTTATCGGGCTGAGTATACACAGCCAGCACCTGGCAGGGACCCTGAAGCAAAGACTCCAGTATAGTGGCAGCAAATTGGGGCGTGCCCATAAAAACGGTGCGTATTTTCATGTCAAAAAGTATTTTTGATAATTTCTTTGATTATGTCAAAGTTTGCCTAGAAAACGTTTGAGGAAAGTTGATATGCTATAAACAGGCAGTTCGAGGATTCCTAACCTCGCCTTGGTACTCCTTTCAGCTATCTTTGTAGCTGAGCCTTGTTGGGAGTGGGGAGAAATTGCAGTCAGCTAAAGAGATTTGGAAGAGAGCGCTGGGTGAGCTTCAGATTCAGGTCAGCAAGCCAAACTACACCACCTGGCTTGGTGATAGCCAGGGCCTAACCTACCAGGATAATCTCTTCGTCGTCGGTGTTCCCAACATCTTTGTCGCTGAATGGCTATCGAAGCGCCTGTATCCTCTGGTAAGGAAGACCCTGATTGATATTACCGGGAAGGATGTTGATGTCCAGTTCATGGTTTACAATCACGAACAACTATCGGTCAGCCCTGTGGCCAGTCAGACCGATGGCGGGACAAGCAGCAAAGCTACACACTATAGATTCAATCCCAAATATACCTTCGACAACCTTGTTGTCAGCGATTTCAATCGCTTAGCCTATGCCGCCGCCGTCGAAGTGGCCGAAAACCCGGGCAGCAGTTACAACCCTCTTTTCATTCACAGCAGCACCGGACAAGGTAAGACCCACTTACTACATGCTATCGGGCACTTAACAACCGACAACGGGCTGCGAGCAGCCTACACCACCGCGGAACAATTTGCCAATGAATTTGTATCAGCGGTCAGAGAAAACCAGGTTGATAAGTTCCGCAGCAAATTCAGAAGTATCCAGGTCCTGCTCTTTGACGATGTCCAGTTCTTGGTCGACAAGAAACAGACCTTACAATGTTTTTTCCATACATTCAACGAGCTGTACGGCGATAACCGTCAAATTGTCATCACCGCCGATTGTGCCCCCAAAGACATGGAGCCACTCAGCAACAAGCTGAAATCACGGCTCGAAGGGGGGCTCGTGGTTGACATACAGCCACCCGATTTGGAAACACGCCTCGATATTTTGCGGGCCAAGACAGACAAGACGATACTCCACCAATTCGATGAGGCGCTGCGCGTCGTAGCGGAGAAAGTATGCCAGAATGTTCGCCAGCTTGAAGGTGCCCTGGGTTATCTGACTGCCCAGGCTAAACTGACCGGCACCAAGCTCACTCCCCAGGTAATCAACAAGTTATTAACAAGCACAACCAGTAAACAAGACACAAAGATACTCTTGCAGGGGGTAGCAGACCATTTCAACCTCTCCACAGAAGAACTGATTGGCAAGAAAAGAGACAGAAGAACTGCCCTGGCCCGACACATAGCCATCTACTTGATGCGCGAAGAACACAACACTTCTCTCACCGAGATCGGCAGAGAACTTGGCGGCAGAAATCATGCCACAATTCTTCATGGCTACCAAAAAATAGCCGGCCAGTTGGAGATTAATCCCAACCTCTCCGCCCAAGTCGCACAAATCAAGGAGAAAATCAATTCACACAAGGGGTATAGAAAGCCACGCTAACCTGTGGACAACTAGTACTGATTTGTGAACAAATTGTTCCTTTTCCAGGCCACGGTGCCTTCTAATTCCTGAGCCATTCCACCCTTCACTCGCCCGACGATGACATTCCTTATGATGATTATTACTTATTTACTAATATAGTTAAGTTTATGTTAGGCTATCTATATATGATATACAGAAGAGAACTCATAGTCAGGGGCGGACGTGGTGGAGATGGATGTGTGAGCTTTCGCAGGGAGAAGTATGTTCCGTTTGGCGGTCCGGATGGTGGGGATGGTGGAGGTGGTGGGAGCGTGATTGTTATGGCTGTTGCGGATGTAGCCGATTTGGGCTTGACGAAGCGGGGCAAGGAATTTGTGGCTGGCGATGGTCGTCCGGGACAAGGGTGGCGGAAGCGTGGCAAGAAAGGGGAGGACCTTATTATTCCGGTACCGGTGGGCACGATAGTTTTCCCTAAAGCTGATTCGGGTGCGGAGACGCTTGTGGCAGACTTGAGTACCGCAGGGCAGAAGATTGTGGTGGCTGAGGGCGGCCGGGGGGGACTGGGTAATGCCCGTTTTGCTACAGCGGTAAATCAGGCTCCTGAGATAGCGAGTAAGGGCAGAGCAGGAGAAGAGCGCTACATTATCGTTGAGCTGAAGCTCATTACCGATATCTGCATTGTTGGTCATCCAAATTCGGGAAAATCCACCCTATTATCTGCGCTCTCGAGAGCCAGACCCGAAATTGCCGATTACCCGTTTACCACCCGCCAGCCAGTTTTGGGAGTAATGCCAGGCGAAAGGGAAGATTTCGTTGTGGCCGAAATTCCCGGCCTTGCGGAAGGTGCCTACCTGGGCAGAGGATTGGGAAACGAATTTTTGCGGCACGTGGAAAGAACCAGGCTGCTGATTTTCTTGCTGGATGGCACTTCGCCAACCGTTATGGACGACCTGAGCCGGCTAGAGAGAGAGCTAGCGTTATACAAACAGGATTTATCGCAGAAGCCGAGAATCGTGGCCATAAATAAGGTGGATTTGCCCGAGGTCCAAGCTCGAGTGTCTGAGGTCAGGCAAGACTTTGATAAGCTGGGGGTGCCCGTCTTCTACATATCTGCCGTTAGCGGCCAGGGTGTGTTAGAATTGGGCAAGAAAGCCATGGAAATGGTAAGTCAGGCGGAGGACAGAATCCCCGAACCTCAAATAGCGGTATTCCGCCCCAAACCGAGAAAATAGAGTAGTGAACATAGGCGTTCTTGGTGGCACATTTGACCCTATCCATATAGGTCACCTCATTGTCGCCGAGGAAGCAAGAATCAGGTTAGGATTTCAGGAAGTCCTTTTCGTGCCTGCCGGGCAACCCTGGCTCAAGCCGGACCGTAATATTACACCGGCAACCCACAGGGTGGAGATGGTGCGCCGGGCTATAGCTGACAACCCTCAATTCAGGCTTTGTACTGTCGAAGTGGAGCGCCCCGGTCCCTCTTACACCGTGGACACCCTGATAACGCTGCGAAAGCAGCTGGGCAATGAGGCAAACTTTTTCTTCATCCTGGGGCGTGATACCCTGGCTGACCTGCCTCTGTGGAAGGAACCCGCGAAACTAATTCAATTATGCAAACTGGTGGTTGCCCCCAGACCTGGCCTGAACGGAGTCGGAGAATCAGGCGCTAAAGACTTGGAGCATTTGGAGACGTCGATACCCGGGCTGGCGGGCAGAGTTATTGAGCTTGAGATGCCGATAATCGGGGTTAGCTCTTCAGGAATTCGTGAGCGGGTAGCCCGGGGGCTGTCCATTCGTTATCTGGTGCCCGAGGGCGTCGAAACATATATAACGGAACAAAAGATATATCAGACATCTGCCAGATAACACCGCGCTTTAGCCGACCGCCAAAGGCGGCGACTGCAATGAGTTGTTAGAAGCGGGACTACTAGGCTCTAGCAAGCTTTTTCTCCAGTTTCCTACCATGGCACGCTTTGTATTTTTTCTCGCTATTGCATGGGCATAGGCTGTTGCGGGTTAGACCAGATTCGAGCATCTGAAGCACAAATAACCGCGTCTCTTGCAACCACTGATGCAATTGAGCTGCGGGCCCTTCAAGAGACACCGCTGATTGATTGACTCTATCACCCTTGTTTTGAATCCGATATATCGCGTCACATATGCCGATAAAATCCTGCGTTAGTGGATTGTTAGAAAGTGGGATACGAATATTGTTAACTTGTTTTCCCTCGTATCTCATACTGGGATCGGGCAAGAATAGTATCTTCTCAAGCTTCGAAGGCTTGGGGGTTACGTCCACTAGTTCATTTTCTGGGCTGAGCCAAACCGCGTGAAATTCAGCTTCAAGCAAAACATCAGACCATTCCCAAAGTTGCCATCCATAGAGGACTTTTCCACCGCATTCTCGTACTTTTCTGTCGACGGCCGGAAAACACTCATTGACCTGGGCATAAGACTCTGGGCTATGCTTGACATACATAGGCTTCTGTGAAGCACATATGGAGCGACACAAATTAAGTATCGATTCTGAAATTGTTGATGGTGTGCCTGTAGCAGTAGTCACCTGATGCTCATCAACGGCTAGATATCGAGGTTTCTCACGCTTTGAGCATGGGCCTGGATGAACCTCTTGCGGGGTAGAACCTCGTCACCCATGAGCATATGAAAAGCCTGGTCGGCGGCTATGGCATCCTCTACCCGTACCTGGAGCAGGGTTCTGCTCTCGGGATTCATAGTTGTCTCCCATAGTTGTTGCGGGCTCATTTCCCCCAGTCCTTTGTATCTCTGGATTTCCGTTTTGTCCGATTTCAGCGCTTTGAGTTTTTGTTCCTTTTCGTGTTCAGAGTAAAGCCAGAACTCCTGTTTGCCGGACTTGAGGCGGTAAAGGGGAGGTTGGGCAATGTAGAGTGAAGTGTCTCTACACCCGGTGTAGGTTCATCAAGGTGAAGACACATAAACTCAGCATCATCGGCGAGTTCGCAGTCCGGTGTATTTTTAAGAATCCATTTGTAATTCATTTCAGCTTTTTTCGGACTGTTAAGATATTCATCAAAAATAAAGCCTGTCATAAAGAAATTATTACATTTCCGATCATTATAAAGTATGGTGTGTTTTCTGTAATATTCAACTGCTCTGTGATATTTTTGATCTTCTGTCTTAATTTTTGCCATCTCGATAAGAGCTTTTTCC
>JAWOFK010000006.1:0-8994 GCA_046497565.1 Dehalococcoidia bacterium | reverse complement strand
ATCCTGAAATCATACTCCTCAGCAATCTTATTGAATATGACCTTCAAGTATTCCGAAACTTCTTTACTAAGAATATTCTTTGTATACTTCGGTATCCACACCAGGTGATATTTCAAATCGTATACGGCGTGTTTTGTCCTCTTAATTCCCACACTACAGTTATACAGGGGAAAGCCCTGCTTAAACAAGTGTCCTTGCCTCGCCTTACGGCGAGCCACTTTCCTCCCGCCAGCAAGCTGGCGGGTATCCAGTGGAGATTTTTATGAACTGACCGAAGAAGAGGAATGCCAGGCCAACGATTACAGCTGTGGCTACGGCCACATGTATCATCTTTCGCCTGTCACGTTTGGACATGCCTTCGCTGAATGACATAACAAAAGGTAAATTGCCCAAAGCATCAACGACGATGAACAGGGGGACAAATGTTAATAACAGGGATTCGACCCAACTGTTCATCCGGCTCTCCCATTGTGATCTTTTTCTGACAACCCTTTCTTCTCGTCAGCGTAGAAACCCTTGAGCCGCTCTGCCATCTCCTTGAGTCGCTTGTCGACGAGATAGTTAACCGTGTTCTCCGGGTAGGTGCCATCTTTCTGCCTCTCGCCTGCGGGTCTGCCCGTCAATACTTCAATACCCTCGTCGACCGTCCTGGCTGAGTAGATATGGAACTGGCCCTGCCTGACCGCATCGACCACCTCATCGCGCAGCATGAGATTTCTCAGATTCTGTTGGGGTATTAACACTCCCTGGTCACCGTTCAGCCCGTTAGCCTGGCATACTCTGAAGAAGCCTTCTATCTTCTGGTTGACGCCGCCTATCGGTTGAATCTCGCCTTTCTGGTTAACCGAGCCGGTCACAGCTATGTTCTGCCTTATCGGTATGTCCGACAGGCTGGAGAGAATGGCATATAGCTCGGTAGAGGATGCACTGTCTCCTTCCACACCCTCGTAGGACTGCTCGAAACACAAGCTGGCGGACAAGGACAGCGGCTTGTCCTGGGCATACTTCCAGCCCAGATAGCCGGTTAGAATCATAACCCCTTTGTTGTGAATCGGCCCGCTGAGCTGTGACTCTCGCTCTATGTTGATAACCCCGCCGCGCCCCAGAAAAGTCTTGGCGGTAATCCTCGATGGCTTGCCAAAGGTGATATCGCCGAGGGCATGGACGCTCAGACCGTTGACCTGGCCGACCACTTCGCCCTCAGCATCTATCATGATGGTACCGCGATGTATCAACTCTCGAATCCGTTCGTCAAGCAGGTTATGCCTGAACAGCCGCTCATCCATAGCTTTCTGCACGTGACTGGCGGAGATAAATTTAGCATTATCTCGTAAGGCCCAGTAGTTGGCTTCCTCGACCCAGTCCTTTATCTGGGCAAACCTTGAGGACAGTCGCTCTTGGTCGGCCACTATTCTGGCAGAATACTCGACGACCTTGGCAACACCGCTGGGGTCAAAATGCCTGGCTTCACATTCTTCACAACACCCGGACAGAAAGGCGGCGTATGCCAGCATGTTATCCTCAGTCTTTTCAATCTCAAAATCAAAGTCGGCTTTGACCTTGAATATTTCCCAGAAGTCTTCGTCGTACATCGATAACAACTGGTAAAGCAGAGCGTCGCCGGTAAGTACCACCTTCACCTCTATCGGCATCGGTTCTGGTCTCAGTGCCTGAGGAGCGACGAGCCCGAACTGCTCAAGTGGGTCTTCTATTCTGACTTCTTTGTTCTTAATCGCCCGCTTAAGTGCTGGCCAGACGCCAGGATTTGTGAGTACATCCCTTACACTGAGCAACAAATAGCCGCCGTTGGCCTTATTCAGAGCACCCGGTTTGAGCATTGTATGGTCGCTGAGGTACCCGCCGAGGAGGAATCGGCGCTCAATCTTGCCAAACATGTTACCGAAATTGGGATTACTCTCGACGATTACGGGAGGCCCCTTGGCTTTGCTATTATCCACGAAGACGTTCACCTGGAACGGAAGGAAGGGGTTTCTTCCCCCCATAACCTGGCTCAGCGGTACGCCAAACATGGGATGTATCGGCTCTTCAGTTCCCTTGAAGAGTTCGAGGTTATCGAGCACATAAGCTTTGAGGTCGGTGAGATATTGAGTTATTTTCGGCCACTGGGAATATTGCTCAAACATTGAATCGAATAGGCCGGAGACAGTATACTCGCCGATGTCTTTGTCCACCTTCTGTAATTGCTCCATAGCCTTCGTTTGCATGTTGCTCGCAGTTTCAAGGCTTGCCTTCAGTTTCTTGCGTAACTCAGCCTGCTTGGATTCGAGTTGTTTCTTGACGTCCTCGTTAAGAGCAAGGTATTCCTGTTCCTGCATGGGATGGTCATCTTTCATGGGAATCAAGGCCGGGCCGACGGGAGTCATCTGGAGTACAAAGCCCTGGCTGCGCGCTTCGGCGGATATCTCCTCAAATAACTTCTGCTGCTGAGCCTGTACTTCTTCAGTTGTCTTCTGTTTCTGGTTCTTATACTCCTCACTGGAGAAGGCTTGCCCCAGTCCCTGGCGAATCTTGTTAAGGAGGTCGGTAATCTCGTCGCGGAAGGTTTTAGCCTTACCTCGAGGCAGGCTGACTATCTGAGGATTATCAGGCTCCTTGAAATTGTAAAGGTAACACCAATCGTCCAGGTCGAGCGTTTCGCCCCGACCTTCTCGCTCCTTGATAACTCTTTCAATATAGGCCTTCACCATGCTCGTCTTTCCCGTTCCGGTGAGACCGGCAACATAGATGTTATATCCCGTGTTGGTCATATTTATGCCGAACTCCACTGCCCGCGTTGCTCGCTCCTGACCAATGAACTCCCGAAGCGGCGCTAAATCTCCGGTACATTCAAAATCGAACAGTTTGGGATCGCATTCCCAGTGAAGCTTGTCAACCGGTACCTCATACTTCTTCGGTTCCATAGCGTCCTCCTCAGAACAATTTCGGTATTGAGAGTGTAGCAGAATTCGCCGTGGGCCACTATCACCTTAAGCCCATGTCCATTTGACTGCGGTAGCTGGTCAATTACTGAGCCAGCAGGCCTTCAGTTTCTCGCCGGTCGGCAGACAATTCTGTGCTATACGACAGGATGCCCAGTCTTCCCGTTATCAAGCGCCGATTTCCAGACGCTCTTTCTGCCGTGGAACAGTCCTGATGTCAACCCCCTTCAGCCAAGCTCACATAAATTCAGCGAAGAGCTTTTCGACCCGGGCATGGTCAATCTGCTGACGTACCAGCGACCCTTTGCTCGGTGCCGGTAGCTGATCTTCGTAAACGGGCAAATTTTCCTCGTAGATGATTCCGATGGGAATTCTTTCTCCCCATTGAAGTGCTTTTTGCAGTGCTGCCTTCTTGTCGCCGGGGTCATGGCTTTCATCTTCCAGCTTGCATACCCGTTCCTTATACCACTGAAAGGTATTCTTATGGTTGAATGATACGCATGGCTGAAGGATGTCGATGAGGGCGAATCCCCGATGAGTAATCCCCTTTTTGATAAGGTTGGAAAGGTGGTCGACATCTCCGGCGAAGCCTCTGCTGACAAAACTGGCGCCGCCGATGACCGCCAGGGCGATAGGATTTACCGGGCTAACTGCACCGTAAGGCGTAGTTTTGGTGACAAAACCGACATCACTCGTTGGAGATGCCTGCCCCTTGGTCAGTCCGTAGACCTGATTATTGTGTACCAGATAGGTAATATCATGATTGCGACGGGCAGCATGGAGAAAATGGTTGCCTCCCTCGCCGTAGGCATCCCCATCGCCGCTGACGGCGATGACTACCAATTCAGAATTGGCGATCCTGGCGCCGATAGCTGGCGGGACCGATCTGCCGTGCAGTGAATTGAACACATTGCCCCTGGTGTAGTGAGGCAACTTGCCAGCCTGGCCGATACCGGAGACCAATAAGACCTGATGGGGCTCGATCTCCATCTCAACCAGCGCTTTATTTAATGCCTTCAGTATGCCGAAGTTGCCGCAACCTGGGCACCATGCGGGCTTCAGCCCGGCATAATCAGAAGCAGTAACCATGTCTAGTGTGCCTCCTTTGTCACCGCTTCGGCAATGTAGGCCGAGGTGAAAGGTCTTCCGTCAAATTTCAGGATTCGTCCGCTTACGTCCAATCCCGTTTCTGCCTTTATGAGGCGGGCAAGCTGTCCCGTGGCATTGTTTTCAATGGCGTAGCTATGTCGGGCTTTATTGATAGCATCGGCTACTGCCCTGGCCGGAAAGGGCCATAATTCATTGAGATGGATCATATTTACGCTGGCGTTTTCCTTGCGCAGGATATCCACCGCCTCATGTATAGCTCCGTAAGTGCTGCCCCAGCCAATAAGGGTTGTTTCCGCCCCTTGGGAACCGTAGTTCCGCGGTGTAGTGGTCTCCTTTCTAAGTTGAAGAAGCTTCCGCAGTCTCTTCTGCACCTGTGCCGTCCTTTCCCCGGCATCTTCGGTGAGGTGCCCTTCCTCATCGTGCTCGTCGCAGTCGGTGACCACCAGCGCTTTCCCCAGACCCGGAAAAGCACGGGGAGAAATGCCGGATTTTGTGACCTTGTGTCTCATGTAATCTGGATACTTGTCCTTGCTCTCGGAAAACAGCGTACCTCGGTCGATTGTTACCTCCGATAGGTCTAAGCGGTCGATGGTGGCGTAGGAGCTTGCCAGGTGCTGGTCGGTTAGAATAAGGACCGGCAGTTGATATTTTTCTGCCCAGTTAAAGGCCTTGACCGTTATCCAGAAGGCATCTTCGATCGTAGCCGGTGCCAGGACGGCTCTGGGAAAGTCCCCGTGATGGGCGTGCAGCACAAACTGAAGGTCACCCTGTTCCGTTCGGGTGGGTAGACCTACAGCTGGACCTGGTCGTTGCGCGTCAACTATCACTATTGGCGTCTCGGTGATGCCTGATAGCCCTATGCCCTCCGCCATCAGGCAAAGGCCGCTGCCGGAGGTGGCCGTCACGGCTCTGACGCCGGCGTAGGCCGCCCCGATAGCCATGTTGATGGCAGCGATCTCGTCCTCAGCGTGGACCATTACCAGGTCAAAGTCTTCTGATTTGGCTGCCAGATATTCCATGATAGAGCTGGCAGGGGTCATAGGATAGGCAGCCATGAATTTGCATCCCGCGGCAATGGCCCCCAGAGATATTGCGTCGTTGCCGGTGAGCAACATCCTGTTAGCCTTGGAGAGGGGCTTGATACTACGAAAGTTGCCTTTGTGCTGAGACTGTACATAGTCGTATCCCGCCTTCGCCGCTGCAATATTCTTATCGGCAACTTCTCCTTTCCCGAAGCGGTCTACCAGAACCGTATTTAGTATGTTCAGACCGTAATGCGCCACGGAAAGTGCAGCACCGAGGGCCACGGTATTGGCCATGAGTTTGTCTCCAGCCTTTTCTTGGGCCAGCTTCTCCAGCGGTATGCTTAAAAGGCTACCATTACCGCTGACTTCCTTTATCTTTTGGCCATCGAAAATGATAATGCCTTGAGCAGCCATTTTCGGTTGGTGCAATTCGATACTGTCCATGTTAAGTGCAATCAGTATGTCAACGTCTTCGGCAATGGCACCTACCTCGCCGTCGCCGACTCTGACGCGGAAGAAATTATGGCCGCCTCTTACTCTTGACTCATAATCCTGGTCAGCAAAGATGTGATAACCGCCGCGGGCAAAAACCTTGGCCAGCAGCAATCCCGCTGATTGCACTCCTTGCCCGGCCTCTCCGCCCACCATGAAATTGAAATCAACAGACATTAATCACCTCCAGGCTAGCTCTTCTCATATTTGTCGATAACCTCATTCACCCACTTCATAGCGGCAATCATTGTGGGGAACCCTGCGAGTTCGTCATAGGCCTTGGCAATTTCAGGGAATTGTTGCTTGAATTCTTTGTAAATACTCGGCAAATAAGTCACAACATACCTCCTTTCAGTTAAGGTCTGTGGCCGCCCGAAGGGCATCAACGGCATAACCAATTGTTTGGCTGGACATCTCTATATATTCTGGTTCTTCTTCTGATGAACTAAGTACCCGCCGTACAGCCAGGCGCCCTGACCATTAACACAGGCACGGAGCTGGCTCTAAAGACTTTGTCAGCAACACTGCCGTGTACCCATCTACTGGGGCCAGAGCGACCATGGCTGGACATGATGATGATATCGCACCCGGGATGTTTTGCGTAAATAACAATCTCCTCGGCAGGATTGCCGAGAAGTACCTCCGTGTCTACCTTAATCCCCTTAGCTTGCAGTGCTTTAGCTATTCGGTCGAGATACCTCTGGGCCTGCCTTTCTTTCTTGCCAAATGCCTGAGGTACAAGTCGCTGACCCAGTGGCTCGCCGGGGTCATCAAAGGCTCTATAGCCTTGAACGCGCTCGGTAACGCTGACCAGGATCAGCTTTTCTGTGTCGCAGCCTTTAGCCAACGCTTCTACATAGGGGAGTGCGCACTCGGCTAACTTGGAGCCATCTAGCGGCACCAAAATTCGGTTGAACATTCTTCACCTCCTTTCATAGGCGACTATACTTGCGATGAGTCTGTTGGTAGCAACCGGAAACCAGGCCTCTTCTGCCCTGGTTTGATCTCAGGCTCCAGCAAGGCCAGTGTTTGCCTCTAAGACTTGCGCCCCTCTTTGTCCCTGACATAATGTGTTCTCGCTCTGGCAATCCTGATTCAGCGCAAAGCATCGATTATCGCCTTATTGAATTTCGGAAGGTCAGCAGGTTTACGCGAGGTGATTATATTGCCATCCCTGACCATTGGCTCATCAACCCAAATAGCGCCAGCATTCTTCAGGTCTACTGCCACCGAGGGCCATGAGGTTACACGGTGACCTTTGACTATATCTGCTGAGATCAGAAGCTGAGGGCCATGGCACACTGCGGCTATTATCTTGCCCTTGGAGTACGCCTTTCGTACCAGATCGACCATCGGCTGGTGCAGACGCATCTTGTCGGGGGCATAACCGCCAGGGATAATTATGGCATCGAATTGTCCGGCATCAAGCTTATCGGCGGTCGTGTCCACTGTGACCTCGGCCGACCCTCTCTTTCCCTTGTAACCTTTTTTCGAGCCGCTGCCCACAACCAGCACTCTGGCACCTGCGTCTTTCATCGCTCGCAACGGCTCAGTGAGCTCAGAGTCCTCAAAATTCTCTTCAGCCAGAATGGCAATGCGTTTTCCCTCGAGCATATGTGTTATCTCCTTTCACGGTGGTGAAACATCTGCTTCGCAGGCAGTTTGACTTGCCAGCCTGCATTAGGGATATTCTATAAGGCGGATGATGGAAAAGTCATAAAATGGATGTCGAAAAAGTTACAAAACTATGACATTTGCGAGAATGTTGGGCAGGTCAGGCAGGCAGCACTATCAGGGGGACTGTAAATCGATGATGTACCCGGTCTTGGGTATGGTACGGATCAGTTTGGGACTGTCAGGTTCACCTTCTATCTTTTCTCTTAGCCGGCTAATCCAGGTGCGCAGTATCTGCACATCATCCCGATATTCAGGCCCCCAGATTCGTGTAAGCAGGTCACTGTAAAGCATGAGGCTCCCGGCGTTCCGGGCAAGCTCGCTCAGCAGGAGCCACTCGATGCGTGTCAGCCGCACCTCCTCTCCTTTCACACTGACGAGGCGCTTTTTGAAGTCAATGGTCACTTCACCCAGCGAAAGATGGTCGTGGGTTTTCCGTTTTTCAGACGGTGCCAGGCGGCGCCTCACCGCCTCAATGCGGGCAATTAGCTCATCGGGGCTGAAAGGCTTGGCCAGGTAGTCGTCGGCACCCAGGCTGAGACCTTTCACCTTGTCTGCATTTTCTCCCCTGGCGCTGAGAATAATAGTCGGCACCGGAGAAAAGGTGCGGATCTCCTTCAATGTCTCAAAACCGTCCTTCTGGGGCATAAGGACATCCAGCACCACCAGGTCCGGCTCCTGCGCCTCCACCTGCTCCAGAGCTTCCACGCCGTTGCTGGCGGTAAGAACCTCATAGCCTGAAGCTCGTAGCTTGGAACTGAGGAAATTGAGAATGCGAGACTCATCATCAACCACCAGCACACGGTACTGCTTCACGGTATTAACCTGCCTATATCGGTCCGCCACCCAAATCATACGCATAAAAGACAGCGATGTCAACGCACTTACTGTGGACTTTGTTGACTGATAGATACGGCCGAATTAGAATATGACCGGTTAGCTCGATGGTCAGAGCAATGCGAGGAGGATACCAATGGCAGACGAAATTAGAAATAGCGGCATTGATGTAATCGGGAGCGTACCCTGGGGCACACACTTCTGCCAGTTTTATAGTACCAAGCAGGATTTACTTGACATACTTGTCCCTTACTTCAAAGCCGGACTGGAGGATAATGAATTCTGTATGTGGATTACGTGCGAACCCCTTGTGGTAGCCGAGGCTGAAGAAGCCATGAGGAAGGCAGTGAATGGTTTTGACAAATACCTGCGTCAAGGACAGATAGAAATAATTCCATACAGCGAATGGTATCTGATGGGAGGCACGTTCGATGATGACCGTGTGCTAAAGGCCTGGGTGAGCAAGCTAGAGCAAGCCCTGGCCAACGGTTACTCCGGACTGAGGCTGACTGGCAATACTTTGTGGCTGGAGAGAAATCAGTGGCACGCCTTCACGGAATATGAAGCCAAGGTGAACGACATAATTGCCAAATACCGAATGTTGGCCATTTGCACATACTGCCTGGATAAATGCGATGGTTCTGCCGTAATCGATGTGGTCAAGAACCACCAGTTTGCCCTGGTCAAGCAGGGGGGGACATGGAACATCATCGAAAGCTCGATCTACAGCGGATCTTCCAGCCGGAATCACGTTCAAACAGCCTCAGGTTATCTCGAGAAAGTGCACACTAATAATTATGGGGAATAACCCTTGACAAATCTCCTGTAATGTATTATAGTGTGGACACGATGTATATCGATACAGGCTACTCCACTCAGCGAGGTAAGCGGTATTATCGTCACCTACTCCGAGAGTC
>JAWOFK010000059.1:0-22198 GCA_046497565.1 Dehalococcoidia bacterium | reverse complement strand
AGAAAGCTGCTTTGGGCTGGTGAACTGTGGAACGATGGCTATTTTGTCCGCAGTGTTGGGGATAACGTTACAGCAGACATAATTCGGAAGTATATCGAATATCAAGCTCATGAAGATGACTCCATTCAATTAACCATGTTCGACAATAGTTCTTAAGATGCCCCCCAGCTTGCTGGGGGGTTATTCACTCTGAATGTCATGGGGATTTCTGTTGGCTCCTTTGCGATTGCCGGAGGCCTTATCCTGCTGGTACTCTCTATCAAGTACATGCTAACCGGCAAGGTAGTGGAGGTGGTTAGGGAAGAAATGATAGCCGTCGTTCCGATTGGTACGCCTCTGCTCTCGGGGCCAGCAACAATCACCACATTGCTGCTCTTGGTCGGCCAGTTCCCATTGGCCATGGTCTTAATATCCTTCATGTTGAACTTGGTGATAGCCTGGGTACTCTTCCTGCTGGGGAACCAGATTATCAATCTGATGGGACAAGGTGGGCTCAGAGCTGTTTCGAACGTGTTCAATCTTCTTCTTGCTGCTATAGCAGTGACGATGGTGCTCCGAGGCCTGGAGCTAATCGGCGTGATCAGCCTGAGTATCTGATCCAGCCTTGTCTATGTTATGCCCACTCGCTGTTATGTTCAGGCAACCGCTAGGTCATTTCCCTCAAGTTGCTAAACACCGCCGGGATTAGCTCAGTGATAGCGGGATGGATCTGCATGCTCCTTTGTATCTGGTCAATGCCGCCACCGGATGTCATGGCATCCACCACTTCTTGAATTAGAATAGGTGCGTAGGGGCCGATAATGTGAAACCCGAGTATCCTGCCGTCATTCGCCTCCACAACCGCTTTGGCAAAGCCGTTTTCTTCCATCATGGCCTCGCCTTGAGCCACGTCTGAATACTGAGCCCTACCCACCATAACCCTGTGCGCCTTCTTGGCAGCTTCCTCCGTCAATCCCACAGATGCGATCTGGGGGTGGGAATAAACGGCATGGGGAGCCGCACTGTAGTCCATCTTTATTTTGTCACCCCGAATGGCATTATGGGCAGCCAGCGACGCTTCTACATTCGCTACATGCGTAAACATCTGCTGGCCATTGATATCCCCCACAGCGAATATGTTCTTCTGTGTAGTCTCAAGGTATTCGTCAACCTTGATAAAACCCCTCTGGTCGACCTCGACTCCTGTGTTGTCCAATGCCAGCAGGTCGGCATTGGACCTTCGCCCCACTGCGACCAGGATTCTCTGCGCTGAAAGCTCCCTCTTCTTGCCTGCCTTTACTTCCTTGGCAGCCACCGTAACCCCACCCACGTTCTTCTTAATTTCCTCGGCCTGGACACCGGTATGCACCTCCATACGCCGACTCAATTGTTTCCGTAGAAGCTCCGCCACCTCCGGCTCTTCGGCAAGAATGAGCCGGTCAGCCATCTCCACTACGGTTACTTTGGTGCCCACAGCAGCAAAGAAATGGCCGTACTCCACCGCAATATACCCACCACCGATGACGATGATGCTATCCGGCTTTTCCCTTAACTGTAATACCGTCTCATTCGTGAGATAGTCCACGTCTTCCAGCCCCTTTATTGGCGGTACGAAAGGACGCGAACCAGCTGCAATGAAAACCCTGTCACCCCTGATCACTGCCCCGTTAACTTCAATAGTGTAATCGTCTGTAAAACGCCCAGCACCTTCATAGAAGTCCAGGTTTTTCGTCTCAGCAATACCCTGTTTTATGTGTTCCCGGGTTCCGCGTACAGATTTTCTCATGCGCTCCATCATGAAGCCGAAGTCAATGTTTTTTATCTCGGCTTCAATACCCAGTTCCCTGGCTTCCTGTACCTCAGCAATCCTGTCGGCAGCGAATATAAGCATCTTTGACGGAATACAGCCTGTGTTGGCGCATGTGCCTCCCAGCGGACCTTTGTCCACAAGTGCCACACTCAAGCCGTTGGCCAGGGCTTCGTCGACAATATTCATTCCGCACCCTGAACCGATGACAATTACATCATATGTCTTCATGTTCTGACCTCCGTTTTCCTGACGCGCTGATTCCATGGCAAGTAACCCACTTGCATCACGCATGCCACCTTATATAAAAACTGGCTAATCATAGCAAAATGACATATTTTTGTAACTTTTCTTGCCACCATTTTATGACTTTTCCATCATCCAGTAGCTAAGATGATAGGTAAGTTGTAATGCTATCATGCTTGAGGACGATGAAGATAATCAATTATATCCTTAAGTCTGGGAGGCTACGTTAGGGAGGTGTCAACGTGAAAACGGTCTATTTGGATAACGCAGCTACCACATCGCTTCTTCCCGAAGTCCGCGAGGCAATGATGCCCTATCTTGGTGATATCTTTGGCAACCCCTCATCGCTGCATGACTGGGGAGATGGTGCCCGAGAGGCAATGCAGGCAGCTCGTGACCAGGTAGCCCGGCTTATCGGCGCTGACGCCGATGAAATAATACTTACTGGCAGCGGCACAGAAAGTAACAACCTGGCCATTAAGGGGCTGGCGCTGGCGCAGCAGAACAAGGGCAAACATGTGGTCGTTTCCGCTATCGAGCACTTCTCGGTACTGCACTCAGCTAAAACACTGGCCAAGTGGGGATTCGAGGTTAGTGAAGTCTGGGTAAACAAACACGGGGTGGTTGACCCGGATGATGTGCGCCGTAACATAAGGAATGATACGGTGCTGGTGTCCATTATGCACGCCAACGGGGAGGTGGGTACTATCGAACCCATACAGGAGATAGCCGGGATAACGAGAGAGCGGAAGATTCCCTTCCATACCGATGCCGTGGCCACAGCGGGGACAATACCCATCAACGTAACGGAACTCGGCGTCGATGCTCTGAGCCTGGCCGGGAACCAGTTCTACGGCCCCAAGGGCGTCGGCGCACTATGGGTGAGAAAGGGCGTTCGGGTCATACCGCTCCTCGACGGCGGTATCCAGGAGGGAGGGAGGCGAGCTGGAACCGAAAATGTTCCGGCTATCGTTGGTCTGGGGAAAGCAGCCCAATTAGCAAAGGCTCACATGACGGGGCGCATGAAGCAACTGATTCCCTTGCGGGACCGTCTGCTCAAGGAACTGCCGGACAGAATTGAACACGTGGCTGTCACCGGTCATCCCCAGAATCGCCTTCCCGGTCACGCCAGCTTCTGCGTGGAATTCATCGAAGGCGAGTCCATGCTGATGCTGCTAAACAACAAGGGGATTGCTGTATCCAGCGGTTCGGCCTGCACCTCCCGGGCACTCAAAGCATCTCATGTGCTCATTGCAATGGGACTGTCTCACGAAATAGCCCAGGGCTCAATCCTCTTTACTGTTGGCATAGATAACACCGATCAAGATATGGATTACGTTCTGGATAACATGCCACCCATCGTTGACAGGCTGCGGGAAATATCGCCGCTTTACGCCAAGCACACTAAAATCGAGAAAGGAGGCAAATAATATGCCGGTATACAGCGAAAAGGTAATGGAGCATTTCACGAACCCCCGTAACGTAGGGGAAATCGATAATCCCGACGGTGTCGGTGAGGAGGGCAATCCCGTGTGCGGCGATATGATGACCTTCTACATAAAGGTGAAGGACAACCGCCTGGAAGACGTGAAGTTCAGGACTTTCGGCTGTGGGGCCGCGATTGCCGTCTCCAGCATGGTCAGTGAGATGGCTAAAGGCAAGACGCTGGAGGAAGCGATGAAAATCACTCCCAAATCGGTAGCTGACGAACTCGAAGGTCTGCCCAAGAACAAGTTTCACTGCTCCAACCTGGGCGCTCAAGCTTTGCACAAAGCCATACAGGATTACCTGAACAAACAAAAGAAGGGAGGCAAAGATAATGACAAACAATCATGAACAGATGAAGAAGCGATGTTGCTGTCCGTACTGCGATGAGGAGATGGCCAAAGCGGCTTCTCCTTACTGTGAAGCATGCGAGGTAGAGGTCTTCTATTGCCCGATATGCCGCGAGGCCATGCCGCGGGAGGAGCAGGTGTGTCCTTCTTGCGGGGCGGACATAAAAACGGAAGTGGCCGAAGGAGGCGCATGATATGGCAGAGAACAACTCAGCGGAGCAAGTTCATCAAACCCTGGATTGCATAGGCCTTTACTGCCCAATGCCGATACTGAAAACCAGGGAGAAAATGGACGAAATCGCGGTTGGTGAAATTCTGGAGGTACTGGCAGATGACCCCGCTGCTGAGCCAGACCTCAAGGCCTGGGCAAAACGGGCCGGCCAGGAAATACTGAAGATAGACAGAACGAGCGAAGGTTTCAAGTTTCTAATACGAAAAACAAAATAGGAGGCGAAAAGATGGCTGAGAAGAAAAAACTCTTGTACGTCCAAACGAGCGGCGTTGATACCCCGAAGCGCCTTTATGCGCCTTTTGTCCTGGGTATGACCGCCAAGGCAATGGACATAGATGCCACCATATACTTCCTGGGGCTTGGCTTGACCGTGGTCAAGCAGGGCATGGCAGAGACGGTCAAAGAGGGCGAGTTTCCTTCCTTGAGGGAGATAATGGACCAGGCAATCAATGCCGGGGTAGAGTTGTTAATCTGTGAACAGAGCACACAGTTGCTTCACATGGAAAGGGGAGACTTCATACCGCAAGCCAAGGTTGTGGGTGCTGCTACACTCAATGACCTGGTTCTAGATGCCGACGGGACTATGTGGTTCTAGGTTGTTGTCGAAGAGATCAGTAACACAACATGGTATTAATTACCTTCGCCAGGCGGTGGAATAGCACGCACAGCATGAAGAAGCTGTTCCGAATATGATGAAAGAAGCTCTCGAAGAAGAGACACCGTGAAGCGATTAATCGAGGAAGTGATAGAATATGACATGAAGCCCGGAAAACAGACGTCGCAATCAAACACTTTCTGCTTCGTTATGAGGATATAAGGCATGGCCATTCAGCTGGAGTTCTTGAAGAGCATTTCATACTTTTCCGACCTTGGCCTTACTGAGCTTGAGTCCATCAGAAATCTTGTCTTTGAGAAAACCGTCGATAGAGCAGAAATAGTCTCGCTCGAAGGCGAATCGGATGCGAACCTGTATTTTGTCGCTTCGGGGGCCGTGAAAGTCTTCAAGACTTCAGCCCAAGGGAAAGAGCAGACCTTGAACATCGTGCGCCCCGGGGAGTCTTTCAATGATGTCCCCGTCTTCGATGGAGATCCAAATCCTGCCGGTGCTCGGGCTATGGGGCCCGTTCTTCTTTATGGAATAAAGAGGAATGATATGGCAGCTATCATCCAGGACTATCCACAGATAGCCCTCAATGTAATCAAGGTCCTGGCAAGGCGAGTGCGTCACCTCGTATCACTGGTTGAGGACCTGTCTTTCAAACGCGTCATCAGCAGGGTAGCCAGGATACTATTTGAGCACATTGAAGGTGAAATGGGCAGTGGGCCACGGCTTACGCAGCAAGAAATGGCAGCTATGGCAGGTACTGCTCGAGAGGTAGTGGGCAGGTCGCTGAAGGCATTAGAGGAGGAAGGGGCGATCAGGTTGGATCGCCACCGCATAATAATCACGGACAAAGGGGCCCTTCAAAAGATAATAGATGAGCCCTCATGAGACAAAGGTCACAGACGGATGACAACCTTTATTTTTAAAATATTTGCCATGGAGACTGGAAGACATGATTGAAATGCCTGTCATAGACCCCGAGAAGTGTGATGGCTGCGGATTATGCGTTGGCGTATGCCACTGCAATGCTCTGGCAATAGTTAACAAGATTGTCACCTTCATTGAAACAGTAGAGTGCGACTGGTGCACAGACTGCGAAATCGTTTGTTCCACCGGGGCCATAGTCTGTCCTTTTGAGATAATTGCCCCCGAGATCTAGAGGCCGACCGAGACCTTTTGTGCAATATTTCCACCCGCTTTCCAGTCTGATCTCGTGGTATTACCATGTTGCTGCATCTCGTCAGCATCTCTGTATGAGACAAAAGTCGCATACAAAGACTGTCCCTACACCTATAATGGCGTTGTATCAAAGATACACTTGCCCAAATGAAGAGCATAAAGGAGGCTGAAGATGATAACGGTTTTAGAAAACGTTAAAGATAGAGAACAGGTCTCTTCGGGCGTTGGGACACTGCACTCGGTTGATGACGAGGTTGTCCAGCAAGAGGAATTCCCGGAGCTTGAGAACAGGGCTCAGAAGCAAGGGCTTGAGCTGGGAGAAGACTTGTTGAATCTATACTTCACTGAAGTGGGGCAGACTCCCCTTCTCGATGAGGAAGAGGCAAAAGCGTTCAGCAAGCAGATAGAGGTTGGGAAGTATCTTATCAGAATTGAGGAGGACTGGGTTGCTGAGCATGGTGCTGAGCCCTCGGCAATGGAACTATTGTTGGCATCGTTGCACCGCTTCAGGCGAGCACGCCCGCTTTTTGAGGCACTCTATCAGTATCTTGAACTTCCTCCTCAAGGGAGTATGGCAGAAAAGGTGTCGCAACCAGCTCTGCGCCGTGCAGTAGACGGCAATATCGATCAACAGTTATCGACCGCCATAGCCGAAATCACCGGAGACAGCCAAACCGATGTCGAGAAGACCATCATTGAATTAGCGCTGGACAGTCGCCTCATACCCTGGCATATCCTGGAATCGACTGGCCAGGGAAGTTCCGTGGACGAATTCGTGGAGGCGCCGCAGTCGCCGGAATTCCATGACAAACTGGAGGCGCATCGCCCGGCAATTCTCAAGCACTTCGAGCAAATAAAAGAAGGGGCACACCAGGCAACCAACCACATGATTCAAGCCAATTTGCGTCTGGTAATAAGCGTGGCCAAGAGACATAATGGCTGGGGCGTGCCTCTGCCCGACCTCATCCAGGAAGGAAATATCGGGTTAATGCAGGCAGTGCAGAAATTTGACCATCGCAGAGGTTATAGGTTTAGTACCTACGCCATTCCCTGGATCTGGCAGGCAATAAATAGGGCAGTTCATGACCAGTCACGCAAGGTGCGCCTGCCCGGTCACTTAATTGACGACCTAACCAAGCTGGGGCGGACAAGAGATAGCTTGGCTCAGAATCTCGGCCGCCAGCCCACCGAGAAGGAACTGGCCTCTGAGATGGGACTGCCCTCCAAGAAAATAGAAGCATTACTCAGGGTGAGTTCTGGTGGGGCTACTTCTCTGGAGACGCCTGTGGGAGACGAGGGAGCTCAACTTGGTGATTTCATCGCAGACCAGACGGCTGTGCAGCCTGAGGAGGAGGCCACTGTGAGCCTGCTGAGAAAAGACCTGAGCAGAACCCTGGAGTCGCTCGCACCCCGAGAACGACGCGTCATTGAGTTGAGGTTTGGCCTAGACGACGAGCACAGTCGAACTCTAACAGAGGTTGGTACAGAATTAGGTCTGACGAAAGAGCGCATACGTCAGATTGAAAAGGAAGCACTGGCCAAGCTGCGCCATCCCAGTCACAGCCGTGACTTGATAGAGTATCTCGAATGATGAATGGTCGGGATGATTCCTGAGCACTCTCTACCACTCTCCTGGATAGCTCACCGGCCAGTCTCCACCTGCCGCCGTTCCCAACTCGGTTCCACCTTAGCTTTCCTCAGACGCAGGGAATTGGTGACCACATTTACTGAGCTAATGGTCATCGCCGCCATCCCGACCATCGGATGTAGAAGCCCCATTACTGCCATGGGGATAGCCAATCCATTGTACACCCACGCGAAGAAGTAGTTCTGTTTGATCTTTCTAAAGGTAGCCCGAGAAAGATTCACTGCGGTAACCACGGCGCTCAATTCTCCGCTCACCAGCGTTATGTCGGACGATTCAATAGCAATGTCGGTTCCAGTGCCTATAGCCAAACCTACATTGGCCTGGGTAAGGGCTGGAGCATCGTTGATACCGTCACCCACCATAGCTACAACTCCGACCTTTTCCTGCAGCCGCCGGATCTCGGCCACCTTGTCCTGGGGCAAGACTTCAGCCAGCACGCGGGTGATTCCTACCTTCCTGGCAACGGCGCTGGCCGTTCTCTGGTTATCGCCGGTAATTATTGCTGTCTCCAGTCCCATCTTCTCCAATTCAGCAATTGCCTGAATTGAGTCTTCTTTCACGGTGTCCGCTACCGCAATAATGCCTGCTATCTTACCATCCACCGCTACCAGCATGGCGGTCTTGGCTTCATCTTCCAGTTCACTCAGTCTATTCTTAAGGCCACTGAACTCAACTTGAGAGTCGGTCATCAGCTTCTGGTTTCCCACCAGAACTTCTTTGCCATCCACCTTGCCCCTTATTCCTTTGCCGGCGATAGCTTCAGCATTCTCCAGCTTCGTCAGATGCATCGCCCGTTCTCTGGCTTCTCCGACAATGGCCTGCCCCAGCGGATGCTCCGAGCCCTGTTCCAGAGCGGCGGCGAGATAAAGGATATCCTTCTCGTCGAACGCGCCGTTTGTCACAATCTCGGTAACCCCGGGCTTACCTTTCGTGATAGTCCCAGTCTTGTCAAAAACAATAGTATGGACATCGTTCATTGTCTGAAGGGCCTCTCCGTGACGGAACAGGATACCTTTCTCAGCGCCCATGCCGGTGCCTACCATCAAAGCCGTAGGGGTGCCCAGCCCTAGGGCACAAGGACAGCTTATGACCAGGACGGCGATGCTGGCAAAGATGGCCAGCGTAACGGTCCCCAGGTCGGGATTTATCCAGGGAAGAAAGGAGGCGCCCCAGGTGATGATTCTCATGAAGAAGTCGGGAAAGACCAGCCAGCTGATACCCGTCAACAGGGCTATTCCCAGCACGCCGGGCACCATATAGCTGGTTACCCTATCGGCAAATTCCTGGATTGGGACTTTGGAGCCCTGAGCTTCTTCCACCATTTTGATAACCTGAGATAAGAAGGTATCCTTACCTATCTTGGTTGCCTTCACTTTTAGCAAGCCCTGCTGGTTTATGGTGGCGCCGATAACCGCATCGCCAACTTTCTTGTTCGCCGGCATCGATTCGCCGGTAGCCATAGACTCGTCAATAGCGCTTTCTCCTCCTACTATCTTTCCATCGGTGGGAATCTTTTCGCCCGGCCTGACAACCATCAAATCCCCTACTCTTACTTCTTCGATCGGTATCTCTTTCTCTACGTCATCCACCACAATGCGGGCGGTTTTCGCCCCCAACTGGAGTAGTTTCTTCATTGCCTGAGAGGCCCGACCTTTAGCCCTGGCCTCCAGAAACCTGCCCAGCAGGTGGAAGGAAACAATTCCCATCGCCATTTCAATGAAGGAAGGCCCCGGCCAGATCAATGCTGCTACGCCCATGAAGTAAGGCGGCACCGACCCCAGAGAGATAAGGACATCCATATTAGCCCGGCCGTGACGGATAGCCCTCCAGGAGGCCTGATGCGTAGGCCACCCGGCCAGAAACACCACGGGAAACCCGAGCAGGGCAATTATCAGCGTGTATCCAGGAATGGCAATAACCATGGAAAGAATCATCAGGGTCCACCCTACACTTGACGGGATGATAGCGAAGATGAAACGTCTTTTCGCCTTTTGGACTTTTGATATGTCTTCGTCAACCTTTTCTTCCTCTGTCTCGCCCATGACCGAATAACCTGCCGATTCCACCGCCAGCTTTAAGTCAGCCATGCCAGTTTCGCCCTTCAGGTAAGTAACGGTTGCCTTCTCATTAGCTAAGTTGACGCTGGCCGACATTACGCCGGGTACTTTCGCCAGAGCCTTCTCAACATTGGCGACGCATGAGGCACAGGTCATCCCACCCACCTTGAAGGTTGTTTTCGCCAGGCCTACGCCATAACCCGCGTCTGATATGGCATCCACCAGCGCCCTCGTATCTATCTGGCGCGGGTCATACTCGATAGATACCTCTTCACTGGCTACATTGACATTGGCCCGATGTAGCCCCGGCAGCTTGGCAAGTCCTTCCTCAATGGCAGCGGCACAGGAGGCGCAGGTCATGCCTGTCACGGGGAGGATTATCTTCTTGGTCTCGTTAGACATCTATTTCACACTCTCCTCTACGATACCGCAATTCATAGCCACATCTTTCCATATTGTCAAGTCCCTGCACATTCAGACCCCACTTACGACTCAATGCTACCGAATAACTTAGTAATCATGGCCTCTGTCCTTGTGCATACGACGCATTATCATTATACAGACTAACAGCCATAGCAACACATCGAAAACCGCATAAGTTCCTGAAATGTCAATGACCGTAAAACCGCCAAATTTGCCAGCGGCACGAGGCAATACAACAGTACGGTGCCTGGAGGTTGGCAAGCGGCAACACCATGACTCCACCGGCTATTTGGTGGCCTTCGCTTTCTTCTTAGCGGAAACGGTGATCTTCTTCGGTTTAACCTCCGGAGTTTTGGGAAGACTAACCTCCAGGACCCCATCCTCATAATTGGTTTCAATCTTCTGCGCATCAACGTTAGAGGGCACAGATATGGAGCGGGAGAAGCTCTCATAAGAAAGTTCACAGCAGTAATAGTCATCTTCTTTGACCTCGCTCTCAGCTTTCCGCTCTCCTCTGATGGTCAACGTATCGCCCACAACCGAGATATCTATGTCCTCCTCCTTTATTCCGGGAAGCTCAGCCTTCACCACAAACTTGTCTTCCTTCTCAAACACATCTATGCCTGGCGCCCACACCATCTCCATCGTAGGAATGCGCCTCCATACTGCGGGTGGCAACTGCCGGCCAAAGATGTCGTCAAAGCGTCGTTCCATTTCCTCCAACTCCCGGAATGGTCCCCAGGGGATCATTCCTCTCCTTGGTCTCCATCTTTCCATTACCATAGATAACACCTCCTTTTGTTTATTTGCTTGCACCAATGTCCCGCTGCCCAACCTGCAGGTATTCAATAACAATATTAGCGAACCGCCAATAAAGAAGTCATAAAATGGCAGAAGGAAAAATTACAAAACTATGACATGGGAGCAGCCAGTCTGATACCGAATGGCCCCCATCAACAATAAGTACTCAACAAGCAACAGATAGTCAATCATACCGCACAGGACATCTTTGACCTGGCAATGCTTGGCAGGCTTCTTTCCTATGTAGTATGATTGCCGTACTTTGCCTGATTTCAGGAGCCAAGTTTGATTTGGGTCAAGTTCGTTCTCTGCCTTGCCATTGTCTTATTCGCCGGAACAAAGCTGGCCCGGTACGGGGACGCTATCGCCGAGAAGACGAGGTTGGGGCGAATATGGATAGGGCTGGTGCTTATCGCCACTATTACCACCATGCCGGAACTGGTCACTTCAGTAAGTGCCGTAGCACTGGTCGGCTCACCTGATCTGGCTTTAGGCACCCTTCTCGGAAGTTGTTGTTTCAACCTCCTGATTCTAGCTTTGCTGGATATTTTCCACCCACGTACCCCGGTCTTGTCCGTGGCGAGCCCCAGACACGTGATGGCAACCGGCTGGGGGGCATTGCTCATTGCTCTTGCTGCCGCAGGCATAATCGCTGGCAGCAGATCTTCCGCTTTGGCCCTTGGCTGGGTGGGCATCCCAACCATCGTTGTTCTTATACTGTATTTGCTGGGAATGTGGTGGATATTCCGTCGCGAACGCGGTCAGCAATTACACACTACTGTCATCGACTCCCCCCAATACGACAAGCTTACCACAAGAACTGTGTCCATTAGATTTGCTCTGGCAGCAGCAGCTGTAATTGGAGCTGGCATCTGGCTGTCATTCATTGGCGATGAAATCAGCCAGACTACCGGTTGGGGCGGCACCTTTGTGGGAAGCCTATTTCTGGCGATCACTACCTCGGCACCTGAGTTAGTGGTGGCTCTTACTGCCCTGCGTATGGGTGCCGTCGATTTGGCAGTAGCTGACGTAGTGGGCGCCAATATGCTCAACATGGCAATGATTACCCCGGTTGACCTTGCCCATGGCCAGGGAGCCGTTCTTTCCTCGGTATCGAGTGGTCATCTTATTGTTGCCTCGGTGGCGGTAGTGATGAGCCTGGTGGTCATGGCCGGACTCCGGTTTCGACAGAGGAGCAAACTTCTCAAAATTGCCAGCTGGTATGCCCCCGTTTTGATCGGTCTTTATGTTTTCGGTGCTTATGCCTTGTTTGCATCAGGCATGGGTTTGTGATAAATTGTTGCGCATCAGATGCCCACTCCGAAAGGAAATGAACAGCAGCCCCTGTAGCTCAGAGGATAGAGCACTGGCCTCCGGAGCCAGGTGCAAGGGTTCGAGTCCCTTCAGGGGCAGTTCCTTATAATGGGTAAATTCCCGGAGAACAAGACTCTTGACATTGCTGGAGTGATTCTGTATAGTTTGGGATTTCGCAACTATGCACTATTGTAGTCTCTACAGGTAAACAGGTTTTTGGTCATGGCTGAGATTCTCGAGATAAGGTGGCATGGTAGAGGCGGGATGGGGGCAGTAACTTCTGCGGAGTTAGTCGCCCGTGCCGCCATAAGTGAAGGAAGATATGCTCAATCATTTCCTAGTTTTGGCCCGGAAAGGAGAGGAGCGCCGGTTCTTGCTTTTCTCCGGGTAAGCGACGAACCTATCAAGACCAGGACAGTTATTTATGCGCCTGATGTGGTGGCCGTGCTTGATCCCGGACTGCTACACGCAGTGGACGTGACCTCGGGGCTTAAAAAGAATGGCAAAATCATAATCAACTCAAGGAAATCCCCCGCTGAACTGAAGTCTGAATTCGGATATAAGTGGCCCATAGCTGCGGTCGATGCCACAAGGATTGCCAGGGAAACGATAGGCCTGCCTATTAGTAACACCGCTATGATAGGCGCATTGCTAAGAATTTCCCAAGTCGTGAAATTTGATTCTGTGGTTGAGCAGTTGCAAGAGCGCTTTGGATCTCGAGCCCAGGGAAATATCGAAGCCATGAAGAGGGCTTACAATGAGACTGTGGAGAAGGAGTAAGCGATGGCAGGTGAGCTAACCTGGAAGGACATGGAAGTTGGCAATATCGTAACAGAAGCCGGCAATGCTAGCTTTCGAAAAACCGGTGACTGGAGGTCACAAAGGCCCATATTAGACAAGGACAAGTGCATCAAATGCGCTTTGTGCTGGATTTATTGCCCCGATGCCGCCATAAACCCTGGTGATAATGGATATTATGAGGCTGACCTATACTACTGCAAAGGATGCGGTATCTGCGCCAGCATATGTCCTGAAGGCGCTATAACCATGGTAGAGGAGGAGGAAAAATGAGCTTACGAACCGCATTAGAGGCCTCTCATGCTGTAGCTGAGGCAGCCAGAATGGCCGACGTAGATGTTATTTCTGCTTACCCCATAACGCCCCAGACGCATATCCCTGAGCGACTTGCCGAGATGGTAGCCAATGGAGAGCTGACCGCTGCCTATATTCCGGTGGAGTCTGAGCACTCAGCCATGAGCACCTGTCTTGGAGCTGCCGCCGTAGGTGCCAGAACTTTCACCGCCACTGCAGGCCAAGGATTGGAGCTCATGCATGAAGTGGTCTATGTGGCTGCCTCCATGAGATATCCCGTGGTCATGGCAGTATGCAACCGGGCTCTTTCCGCACCCCTAAGCGTTTGGGGAGACCATTCCGATGCCATGGCTGTCAGGGATACTGGCTGGATACAGGTATTCTGTCAGAATAGCCAGGAGGCGTTCGATCTGACCACATGGGCCTTTCGCGTTGGGGAGGATCCTAAGGTCCTGCTTCCGGTGATGGTTCATCTTGATGGCTTTACCCTATCACACGTGACAGAGCCTGTCATTTTGCCAGAGCAGAGTGAAGTAGATGCATTTCTACCCAAATTTCAATACGGCTTTGCGCTAAATCCCGATAAGCCGATGACCCACGGAGCTTTTGGCCCACCTGAAATATACTCCGAGACAAAGCTAGCTCAAGCAGTGGCATTCAGCGAGTCCAAGGAGATAATAGTTCAAGGGTGGAAGGAATTCGGGGACATTTTTGGTCGTCATTATCGTCCGGTAGAGGAATACAAAACGGAAGACGCGGAAACATTGCTTCTGACCATGGGCAGCTACACCGAGACGGCGAAGATTGTGATTGATGAAAGGAGAGACAGAGGTGAGTCTATCGGACTCGTAAGCTTGCGCCTCTGGAGGCCTTTCCCCTTTGAGGAATTTCGGCGAGCAGTTAAAGGCGCCCGATTGCTCATTGTTTTCGACAGATGTATTTCTTTTGGGCTGGGAGGCCCGGTCTTTGCTGAAGTCAGGTCGGCCTTGTATGATGAAGAGCCCAGACCAAAGGTAGTGAGCATCATAGGAGGTTTGGGTGGCCGGGATATGTCGGAAGAGAATTTCGACTACGTTATCAGTAGAGGTAGGGAAATTGCGGAAAAGGGGTCAGACAGAATTGTTGAGACAGTGGGCATAAGATGACAGTTGAAAGCTGTGAGCCGATAGCTACCGTAAGGGGTAAGAGATGGAAATGAAAGCTGTAAGATTTGGGGAAATGCTGGTACCTACCAAGGAGTTCCTCGCTGAAGGCCATAGTTTTTGCGTTGGCTGTGGGGAGGCACTGGCAATAAGGCTGGCTCTAAAAGCCCTAGGAGAGAATGTGATACTGGCTATGGCTACAGGATGTGACGAAGTAACCACCACGCCACTTCCTTATACCTCTTGGCGAGTCCCCTGGATGCATACGCTTTTCGAGAATGCTGGTGCTGAAATTTCGGGTATAGAAGCAGGTCTAAAGATTTTGGCGAAAAAGGGCAGGATGCCCGAAAGAGATATTATATGTGTTGCTATGGGCGGGGACGGTGCCACCAGCGATATAGGGTTGCAATCTTTGTCTGGGGCATTCGAAAGAGGCCACAACTTCTTGTATATCTGTCTTGATAATGAAGCCTACATGAACACCGGAATTCAAAGGTCGAGTGCCACGCCCTACGGGGCCTCGACTACCACCGCTCCAGCAGGAAAACTTAGCATGGGCCAAATTACCGAGAAGAAGGATATGATAGCTATCGCCGCTGCTCATAATATACCTTACGTGGCAACAGCCTGTCCCAGCTACCGCTTTGATTTAATCAAGAAGGTCAGGAAGGGGGCAGAGGTCAAAGGCCCAGCTTATGTTCATATTCTCGCTCCTTGCCCCACAGGCTGGAGACACAGCGGCGATTTAGCTATTGAACTAGGTCAACTCGCTGTACAAACAGGCATATTCCCTCTCTACGAAATAGAATATGGACGCTACAGGTTGAATGCCGACCCCCCCAAACTTAAGCCTGTGGAGGAGTACCTGAAGCCGCAAGGGCGGTACCGCCATTTGACAGCTGCACAGATTGAGACAATTCAAGAAATGGTAAACCAGAATTATGCCGAGCTCAAGAAAAAGGCAGCATGCTTTCCTTCGGGAGCCGAGGTGTCACAACGATGAGTGTGAAGACAAAGAGCCCAAAACAAACCGGGGTGTCCACAACAGTACGTAGAGCTATACGCCATTATCACGGGGACAAAGATATGCTAATTCAAATCCTTCTGGATTTGCAGAACACCTTCGGTTGGTTGTCCCAGGAAATACTAACGGAGGTCAGCGAGCAATTAGAAGTACCCATTACCCAGGTCTATCAAATCGCAAGTTACTATAAGGCTTTCAGCCTCACGCCCAGAGGTCGTCATATTGTCAAAGTATGTATGGGGACGGCATGTCAGGTGCGTGGTTCGCCCCAGCTTTTAGACGTAATCTCGGCTACGCTTAACATGAAGCCGCATGAGACCTCGAAGGATAGGCGTTTTACACTGGAAACGGTCAATTGCCTTGGCTGTTGTGCCATGGGTCCGGTTATTGCAATTGACGGCGTCTACCACAGCAAACCCTCGGTTTCAGACCTCAGGAAAATATTTAAGGCCGCCAGGTAAGGAAAGATATGAGTAACAAAAGGCTTTCCTCGGCAAACGAGCTTGAGGAATTAAGGAAAGAAATACTGTCCAAAAGAGACCCCGATAAGCCCGTAATCACCGTATGTACTGGCACCGCTTGTCAGGCCTACGGCTCATTAGAAGTCTACCGGAAATTTGCTGACGAGCTCGAAAAGCAGGGATTGGAGGGCTCGGTGGTAGAATCTAAGGCTACGGGATGTCATGGATTTTGCGAACAGGGTCCTGTTGTAGTTATCTTTCCTCAGGAGATTTGCTATGTGAGAGTGAAGCCGGAGGATGTGCCGGAAATAGTCTCTGCAACACTAGCCCGAGGTACGACCATTGATAGGCTTCTCTATAACGACCCCGTAACAGGAAAGAGAATAGCCAGAGACCCTGATATTCCCTTCTACAAAAACCAGATGCGCATCGTATTCGGGAATAACAGGTACATAGACCCTACGAACATAGAGGACTACCTGGCACTGGGCGGATATAGTGCGTTATCAAAAGCCTTGCTGCAAATGAGTCCCGAGCAGGTCTTGCAGGAGATCAAGAAATCTAATCTGAGAGGCAGAGGAGGGGGAGGATTCCCCACTGGAATAAAGTGGGAGACAACCAAAAATGCCCCCGGAACACCCAAATATGTGATTGTTAATTGTGATGAAGGGGATCCCGGCGCATACATGGACAGGTCTATCATGGAAGGCAATCCACACGCCGTATTGGAAGGACTTATCATTGGTGCCTACGCCATTGGGTCACAGGAAGGTTTCGTCTATGTTCGGCAGGAATATCCCATTGCATACGAAAACACCGTGCAATCTATAAAGCAGGCCCAAGAATATGGATTTCTAGGAGAAAACATCCTGGGCTCAGGGTTTGATTTTGAAGTCAAGATTCACCGTGGGGCAGGGGCATTTGTTTCCGGGGAGTCGACAGCTCTCATGAGTGCCATCGAGGGGAAAGTAGGCGAACCCAGGATGAAATATATTCATACTGCGGTAAGCGGAATAAAGGGAAGGCCGTCAGCCTTGAACAACGTGGAGACCTGGGCCAATGTCCCCGTTATCATCAACAAGGGGGCTGAGTGGTTTAGTTCCATCGGTACACAAGGAAGCAAGGGAAGCAAAATCTTCTCTTTGGTGGGCAAGGTAAATAATACTGGACTTGTGGAAGTGCCTATGGGTATGACCTTGAGGCAGCTAGTCTACGATATTGGTGGAGGGATACTGAAGGGGAAGAAATTCAAGGCAGTCCAAACAGGAGGTCCCTCTGGAGGGGTGATTCCCGAGCAGTATTTGGACACTCCGATTGATTTCGATGAACTCAATAAACTTGGCGCTATGATGGGTTCCGGAGGGATGGTGGTTATGGATGAGGATACCTGCATGGTGGACACGGCGAGGTATTTCCTCAGCTTCTGTTGTGAAGAATCTTGTGGGCAGTGTATTCCCTGTCGTGAAGGACTAAGAACGCTCCGGGAGATTTTGACTGATATTTGTGAAGGGAAAGGCGAGGAAGGAGATATACAAGCAATTGAAGATATAGCTGAAGTGATGCAGGACGCTTCTCTATGTGCCCTGGGCAGCACCGCCGCCAACCCCGCCCTTACCACTCTGAAGTACTTCAGGGACGAGTATGAGGCTCATATAAAAGAGAAGCGCTGCCCGGCAAAAGCCTGCAAAGCTCTCACTTCCTACTATATTGACCCCGATAAATGTACGGCCTGCATGATTTGTTTCAGGAGCTGCCCTACCGAAGCGATTCATGGAGAGAAAAACATAGTCCACTGGATCGAACAGGAGAAGTGCATCAAGTGCAATACCTGTTTTGAGGTTTGCCCTCCTCGTTTCAGCGCAGTAAAAAGGATTTCAGGAGAGCCTCTACCTCCACCTCCAGCTCCCAAAACCAAGGTTATCCGTGACAGGGGGGGTGAATGAGCAGGGCCATAACTCTACAGATAGATGGGAAAGAGGTAAAAGCAAGAAAAGGGATGACCATACTGGAATCGGCCAAAGAGGCTGGCATTGAGATACCAACACTGTGTTATCTTGAGAAACTAGAGCCTTATGGTGCTTGTCGAATCTGCAGCGTGGAGGTGGAAAGGAAGGGGAAGGTTCGAATCGTAGCCTCCTGTGGCTATCCCGTGGAACAGGGATTAGTGGTGAGAACACGTTCTCCCAGGCTAGACAGGATTCGCAAGGTTATCATCGAATTAGTCGCCCTCACGACAATGGTCGACGGGGACGTCGCCGGGCAAATCAAAAAGTTAGCCAAAGAGTATGGTGCGAATATCCATAGATTTGAAGCTCGCTTCAGAACTCCACCAACAAGATGCATTCTTTGTGGACAATGTGTACGCTACTGCGATGAGATTGTCGGGGAACACGCTATAGGCTTCGTGGGAAGAGGGATAGACCGGAGGACGGCCTTTTTCCCGGAGAAAGCCAGGGTTTGCCTTACCTGTCAGGCTTGTTTTAACCTGTGTCCCACAGGCAAGATTCCAGCGGAAACCGACTTTGTGGTTTTCGATGGTTTTTCCGTCGATGATTACCTTGCCGGAGAACTATAGGCTCTCACCGGTCTATATATTTCACTCCAAATACACAAGCGCAGTGTTCAAAGCTGCCCCCTCAGAAAAGCAAAGCTGGATTTGCTGCCGGCATGATTTCAATCTAAAATAGACAGTCAAGCGGTTACTCCTGGTTCCACCATTGGTATCCTAGGGGTAACCGGTGAACACGGGGTGTGGCGCAGCGGCTAGCGCGCATGGTTTGGGACCATGAGGTCGGAGGTTCAAATCCTCTCACCCCGACCATAAATAGGAAATCAGAGGGTCAGACCTCATGGCTCACAAAAAGAGCTGAATATAGAGTAAATACCGATCAGACCTCATGGTCTGTCTGGGGCGGGTCCGCAAAATGAATGATGTTCGAATCAATCAAGTTGGAGGCGCCGCCAGGGACGTCTCTCAAATCCCTGGTCAGAGGCTACCTGCTCACTCACCAAACCGAGGGATCAAGCCCCCATACCGTTGAATACTACCGAGGTATTCTGAATCGTTTCCTGTGGTACGCCACCAACGAAGGTTGGGTGGATGATGCTACGCTTCTTAATGAATGGCATATCAGAGGATTCCTTGGCTACATCGGGACAGAAGTAAATCGTTGGGCCAAGGAAGGTAATGGCTCCGAGTCATCCACCCGAAAGGCTTCAGCAGCAACTGTTCATCACTATTACAGTGCGCTGCGCGCTTTCTTCAACTGGGCAGTCAGAGAAGACTTCGTAACTGAGAGTCCAGTCGCCAAGGTCAGAGTGGCCAAAGCGAAGCCGAGGGTTATCCAACCGTATTCTGCAGAGCAAATCAAGAATATGCTTCGGGTCTGTGACCATGATTATCAGCACGGGGCTAAATTTCTCGGCAGTCGGAATCGGGCGATCATACTTATTCTTCTGGACAGTGGACTTCGATTATCGGAGCTAGCTAGCGTTAAGGTGCAGGACATAGATGTCGAAAACGGTTGGGTCAAGGTCATGGGGAAGGGAAACAAGGAGCGAGTAGTGCGAATCGGAAAGACCGCCCAGAAAGCTCTATGGCGCTACCTCATGTATCGCGGTGAGAGTAGTAAGCAAGTTCTCTGGCTCTCAGAGGAACGGAAACCTCTGCACGGTTCAGGAATTCAGTCCTCCATCGATAGAATCAAGAAGCGGGCCGGGATCAATGAGACAGGTTGCGTACACAGATTTCGACATTCGTTCGCTTTGAGTTTCTTGAGGGCAGACCATAATCCTTTTAACCTGCAGTATCTTCTTGGTCATAATTCGCTGGAAATGGTGAGACGCTATACAGCAACGTTGGGGATGGAAGACGCTCTAAGGGCTCACGAAAAGGCAAGCCCGGCAGACCTCCTCGATTTGACTTAACTTCGGTCTATTGCAGTATCAGGCTGAATTACAGTTTGGCGAGACTATCGGATGCAATTCGTCGGCATCCGCATGCACTTCCCTTCTGCCACTCCATAACCGGGAGCCGGATTGGCCCTTTCTCAAACTGCGAGCGCCTGCTATAATCCTTGGGAGGTGGGAGACAAGGTCATGAAGAGGCCTACTAATCGTCGGCAGGGCCATGGCAGGGCAAGTGAAGTAGACAAGCTTCTGTCGTTGCCGGGCATCAAAGAGGCAATCGAGCTTGTAAAAGAGCATGCACTATTTCTCGCCATGGATGAAGCGTTAGATGTCGCCTCAAAAGGCAAACTGGGAGATGATCTTCGGGAACTCGCGAGCGAGGATTCGGTCGAGGCACTTGACAGGCTCTGGCAGGACGAGGTGTATGCCTTCTTTGTTGCTGACAGCGAGGACGGATGGTTGGAGGAGCTGGCTATTGAGGCTGGCCCGAAGATCGCCGAGCTATGGGAGTTATCAGAGCTAGCCGGACCGCGTCTAGCTGATCTCATATACTGGGGAACGAACTACGGCCTGTACAACGAACAGCCTCACTGGCTTCCAGTTGTGCTAGTAGTGAAGGCGAAGGAAGCAGAACAGGTGCGCGCCTTACTTAGCAAATGGACTGAGTTTAGACAGAAGAATGCTGTGATTGTGCCTCCTGAAGGCATGAAAGACGGCCATATCTATCTTGATGTCACCTATCTACCGTACCAGGCCCTCTTGCTTGCATACAGAGCTGTGCTCCACTGCCGTAAGCAGCTGCAGATCCGAACAGAAGATCTGCGAGAAGGCGCTCCCTCATCAATAGATGGGAGGAGAGCTCTCAGGACTGTTGCGTTGCAGAGGAGCAAGGGTAGCAAAGAAGCGGCCAGAGAACTTGGTTTCCGCATTTACACGAGCGATAATCCGGGCGGTTCCTATCCATTATTCCGGAAATACGCAAAGATAGGGCACGTGTTGGAGCAGAGGCTAGATGCGCTTGACACGTTCCTTTCTAGTCTAGAAGCCGATTTCAGAAAGACCTAATCTGTCGTGCAGTAGTCGGAACTAAGTCGTAGTTCCGTGACTTGTACAGACTATTCCCGCCTCTTTTAGAATGTCATCACGCATGTCTCGGGATTATCTTTTGCCGTCACACAAAACACATCCCACGGTTCAAGAGGCGGGGCGAATGGGAGGGCTGAAGCTGCTTCGCAGTCGTGGGAGGGCCCATTTCGTCCATATCGGCCGGAAGGGCCAGCGCGCAATGCGGCGGAAACATCCAGGGATGGCGGCTCAGTGGGGGAGAATGGGTGGACGCCCACGAAAACCCGACCTGAGCGAAATCGTGGGGGAGGTCAGGAAATAAGCTAAAGGAGGTATGCGGACCCGCCTTGAACTAATCCTGGCTCCCCCACCCATTATACAGCACAAGAGCAGGAAGAGGCCGTTTGTGACGATACTGAGTCGAACGTAGCTAAACCATGAAGACCTATCTGGACCCTTCCGAAATATCATTGCTGGAGCAAGCAGCAACGAACCTCCGAGACAAGCTGCTCATCCGAGTGCTCTTTCATCTAGGTTGCCGTGTCAGCGAGGCATTGTCATTGTCTGCCGACGACATAGACTTCAACCAGTCCACTCTTACAATCAAGCATCTGAAGAGGCGGATGAGACTTTCTTGTCCTAACTGTGGAGCCAGGCTTGGAGCTGCGCATGCCTTCTGTCCCAAATGCGGTGACAAGATAGCGAAGAGCCAGTCCGAGGAGCAAGAGCACCGCCGGCAGAGGGTGTTACCCGTTGACGACGACACATTGAAGCTGCTTGACGAATACATTAGGCGTGGTGGACCAGTAACCAAGGGTGGCAAGAAGCTAATCTTCGGCATCAACCGGCATCGCGCCTGGCAGATCATCAAAGAGTGTGCAGAAAGAGCGGGATTGCCAATGTTGACCAATCCTGAGACAGGGCGAACGCACAATGTCTCTCCACACAAACTGAGGGACGCCTTCGCAGTCCATGCGATGAAACAAAATGATACGGGCGATGGACTCAGAATGCTCCAGGAGCACCTTGGACATCAGAGTTTCAACACGACTGCCAAATACAGAAAGATCTCAGGCGATGAACACAAGGAATGGCACCAAAAGTTGTGGAAGAAGGAGTAATTTGACTGTATTGCCACAGCTAAAGGAGATGGGTAGTGACTGAACCACTAAAGCCGGCCAGGGGTGGTTTTCTCCGTCCCTTCGGGTGCGGCTGGTTCATCCGAGAATTTCTCTCAGGTAACAGCCCTAACGGCTCACCAACAATCGACCCAAGTATTGGTGCACCTCAAGCCGACGTCTTTTACTACTACAAAACGGCTCTGAGAGAGGCCACCGCTGTTGACAGGGCCACGAGAACGGAGGAGAAGAGGGCTAAGCG
>JAWOFK010000056.1:0-10945 GCA_046497565.1 Dehalococcoidia bacterium | reverse complement strand
CCGATATGCTGGCCAGGCTCGAGGTGCGGGGCATTTCCATACCGATTGCCATACTGCTTTTTGCCATGATATATCCCATCATGGTACAGATAAGCTGGGAAGAGATTAGAAAAGCAATCCGCTCGCCCAAGCCCATCGGGCTCACCCTGTTTGCCAACTGGGCAATCAAGCCCTTTACAATGGCCTTGTTCGCCTGGTTGTTCCTGAGCGTCGTTTTTGGCAGGTTTTTGACTCCGGAGCAGATTTCAGAATTCCGCGCCGGTACAATACTGCTCGGTGTGGCTCCCTGCACTGCCATGGTGCTGGTGTGGAGCTACCTGGCCAGAGGCAATATGGGGCATACGCTGGTTATGACGGCAATCAATTCGCTCACCATGGTCGTGCTCTATGCTCCACTGGCCGTCTTGCTGCTGGGCATTTCGGGCATCCCCGTTCCCTGGGACACTATTGCCATTTCTGTGACCATTTACATCGTAACGCCGCTGATAGCAGGCTATTTGACCCGCAGGTGGACGATACAAAAGAAGGGGCTGGAATGGTTTGAAAGCAGGCTTGAGCCTAAACTGGGGAAGGTGTCAGTAATTGCCTTGCTTATTACACTGGTTGTCCTGTTCATTTACCAGGGTCAAATCATCGTCGAGTTGCCGGCCATAGTGGGCATGATAACCGTGGCTATCTTTGTCAATATTTTGGTGGTGTTCGGCATCACCTACCTGGCCGCCCGCCTGATGAAGCTGAGGTATGCCGATGCCATACCGGCGGCCATCATCGCCGGCAGCAATCATTTCGAAGTCGCCATTGCCGTAGCCACAACTCTGTTTGGAGTAGCTTCGGGTGCAGCTCTGGCTACGGTGGTGGGCGTGCTAACTGAAGTGCCCATAATGCTGTTCCTGGTATGGATTTCACTTGCAAGCAGAAAGACATTTCCCAAGCATTTGCAGTAGTATGAGATACCTAAGTGGAAAAGGAGAATGCCAGAAATTTGCACGGAGCTCTTGCCATTTGCACACAAGCGTTACTTTTGGCCTATTCACGGGAATGGTAGAATAGGTGATGTTTTCGATCAGATGCAGGCTTGCTGGAGAGAGGCTTGGCATAGGGTGAACTAATGAACAGAAAGAGATGGGTGATAGTCACTGTGATTGTGGTGGCAGCCGCGGTACTGTCTATCTCGCTTCACGTTGTGCTGGGCAACCGTCCTCCGGTTATCGCCAGCCTGGAAGCCCGGGCGGAGTGGGTTCCCCCTTCAGAAAGCACTCAGATTGTGTGTAGCGCTTCAAGCCCGGGCGGCGAGGAGCTAAGCTATGATTGGTGGGTTAGCGGAGGCGAAATACAGGGACGGGGGGCCACGGTTACCTGGACGGCTCCTGATGAGGAAGGCGAGTATAGAATCGAAGTCACGGTGACGGATGGCAGGGGCGGCCAAGATACGCATCACATAACTATCAGAGTGAAGGACAATCGGCCGCCGGTCATCAGCAGCCTGACCGCCGATGCGGAGTGGTCGTTTCCGGCGGGCATTCTTGAGGTAACGTGCCAGGCTTATGACCCCGACGGTGACGAGCTGCGTTACGGGTGGTCGGCCACGGGAGGCGACATTGACGGCGCTGGCGCGGCGGTAAACTGGACGGGTCCCGAGGAATTCGGTGAGTATCACATCACGGTTGTGGTCGATGATGGTTATGGCGGCTCGGTGACCGAAACGCTGTCCGTCAAAGTGATGCCGGACCAAGCACCGGAAATCCTGGACCTCGTGATCACGAAGGACCGTTGGGACCATTGCTACCTGATAGATGACCGCTGGGGAATTAGGGTCGGACAAGGGAAGAAGTTTGATATTGAGTGCTTTGTTTCGGACACGGTCCCGGGCACGAGTATGGAACGGTTCTACGAGCTGTTCTACCAATGGGAATGGGATGGTGGTGAGGTTTCCGAGGTTTCCGGGGACGGCTCCATGCTTACCTGGATTGCCCCCAACACGTCTGTTGACGTTACAGTCACGGTAACGGTGTCGGACATCGCGGGCAATATGGCCAGTGAGAGCAGGACTCTGCGAGTGGTAGGATGTTCAGTATGCGTGTTTGGTCGTCAATGTTAGGACAAGAAAATGACAACTATGTCTAAGAGCGCAGTCTTCAAGGTGAAAGCCTGTGTGCCACGTGCGTTTCACGCAGAAAATGACCGGCCGAGGGAGGCATTGTGAACTGGCATAGGTCAACGTATAACAGGGTGATCAATTTCCTGAAGAACACCTTCCGGGACCGCTTCAAGAGATACCTGATTATATCCCTGGTAATCCTGGGGATAGTTCTTGGAATCATAGGCCAGCAGCCAGCAGCGCCACCAATTGACGGGGAGGGCTTTGAGGTCCATTTCTTCTGGCTTGAAGGCTGTTCAGCGTGTGCAAAACAAAAACCATTCATGGCAGAGTTAGCTGCCCAATACCCCGAAATCGCCATTATCGAGCGTGATTGTCGAATCGATAGCGAATGGGAGTTGCTGGGGGAAATGCTTGCCGAGCGGGGGGTAGAAAGGGCCCCGATGGTGCCGACGACAATTTTTGGCAATCAGGTCTTCATGGACTGGGACTCAGAGGAAACAACGGGCAGGAAGATTGAGGAGGCTTTGCAGCAATGCCTGGATGGCGAGTGCCCGGCACCCCCAGATGAGGACCCCAATGATACCATCGTATTGCCCATCTTCGGGGAAATCATACCCGCTGAGTATTCCCTGGGCGCTCTGGCCGTGATTTTAGGTCTTGTTGACGGCTTCAACCCCTGTGCCCTGTGGGTGCTTATTTACCTAATCTCCCTGGTAGCGACTCTGAGGGACAAGAGGAAAATATGGCTGATTGTGGGCTCTTTTGTGCTGGCCTCCGGAGTTATATATTTCCTGTTGATGACTGCATGGCTCAATGTCTTCCTGCTCATCGGCTTTGTTAGACCGGTGACAATTGTTATTGGATTGGTAGCGCTGGGTGGCGGTATTTTACAGATGAAGGAATTCATACAGGCAAAAGGGGAAATCGTCTGTGAAGTGACCAGCGAGGAATCTCGAGAGAAGACGATGGGCAAGATGCAGAGGATTGTCTCTTCACCCGTGAGTTTCGCCACAATACTGGGAATCATAGCTCTGGCCTTTGCTGTCAACTCTATCGAGTTCGTCTGTTCAGCGGCGATCCCGGCAGTGTTTACCCACGTCTTAGCTTTGAGTAATCTGACTACGCTCCAATACTACACCTACATCCTGCTGTATGTCTTCTTCTTCATGCTTGACAACCTGATTATCTTCGGGGGGGCTGCTTTTGCCATGACTTCCAGCCTGGGAGTGAGATATGCAAAGTATGCCAGACCGGTAGGCGCCATAATACTGATAGTACTGGGGGCATTACTTCTCTTTGCTCCCGATTTGCTGCGCTAACGGTCGGAGGGTATTTTGACTTGCAGAAATATATAGTGGCAGCATATGATATAGTCCTGGGGAATGGGCTTGATTGAAGAAGGCTCCAGGAAAGGAGGCTAATGAAGAAGAGAATGTGTCTGGCAATTATGGTGGCGGTGCTGGTGTCGGGCCTATCCTGTGTGACCACCGGCTGGCCAGTCATCGCCGGCCTTAGCGCTGAAGCGGACTGGATCGCTCCAATGAGCAGTCTTCGCGTAACGTGCAGTGCTTCCACCCCTGGCGGTGGCGACCTGAACTATGAGTGGTCGACCAGCGGAGGCATCATTACCGGCACGGGTCCTGTTGTGGAGTGGACTGCTCCTGAACAAGTCGGCATGTACGACATCACAGTCGTGGTCACGAATGCTCAGGGCAGGAAAGCCGAAGAATCGTTGACTATTGTCGTGTCAAATGGCCCTCCGCCGACCATTCAAAGACTGAGTGTTAGCGCCAGGGATCACAAGTATTTGAAAGAGGTCTCTGCCGGGTACAGGGCCGCTAAAACATACGAATACGAGATTGAGTGTATTGCTTCTGGCACGAACGGAGAGGTGGTTTACGAATGGTCATGTGATGGTGGCGATATTTCCAAGATGTCTGAGGATTGGTCTATCATCACCTGGACTGCCCCCAATACCTCTGGCAACGTCGGGGTGACGGTAAGAGTGTTTGATGACGCGGGTAATTGGGTCGGCAGGAGCATCATTTTCGACGTGGTATCGTGCGATTCGTGCGTGGCCTGGTGATGTTGGGAAGGGAATCGCAGTTCCGGGTCAGGGCTTAGTGTTGGTACCTGTAAGAGTGGCGTTATCTTCGGTGTTCTGTATGAAGACCTGGACGAAAGAGGCTTCATAAAAGGTGAACAGATGAAAAGGAAGAGATATCTAGCGGTCACAATAATTGCTGGGATAGCAGTGGCGCTTTCTATTTTGGCCTGTACGATGGCAGGCAACCGTCCGCCGGTTATCGCGAGCCTGGAAGCTGAGGCGGAGAGGGTGTTTCCTTCAGGAAGCACTGAAATAGTGTGTACTGCTTCAGACCCCGATGGAGATGAACTGAGCTACGAGTGGTGGGCCAGCGGGGGTGAAATATACGGGCAAGGCGTCGCAGTTACCTGGATGGCTCCCGAGTCTGAGGGCTTCTACAATATCAAGGTCACGGTGACCGATGGCCGCGGCGGCGAAATCACGGATCATGTGACGATTATGGTCAAAGCCAATGTGCCGCCCGTGATCAACAGCCTGACGGCGGATGCAGACTGGACTGTTCCCGGGGACAGTCTGATGGTGACATGTGATGCTGAAGACCCTGACGGTCATGTACTGAGGTACGAGTGGTCAACCAGCGGAGGGCATGTCTTTGGCACCGGGTCTGAGATTGTCTGGTTTGCTCCTGAAGAATCTGGCATCTATAGCATCACAGTTGTCGTTGATGATGATTATGGCGGTTCAGCTACCAGAACGCTGACTATCAGCGTAGCGACAGGACAGCCGCCGGTGATCGAATCCTTGCTTGTTACAGCGGAGCATAAGTACTTGAAGAAGACCACTTCTGGATATTTGGTCGGCGAAGGAAAGGACTTTCGGATTCAATGCACCGCTTCGCATCCCGATGGTTTTGACCTAAGCTACGAGTGGGAATGCGATGGTGGCGAGATTTCAGGAGAGGGCTCCATTATTACCTGGACTGCGCCCAATAGGGGCGTTTACGTTACAGTCACTGTTGTAGTATCTGATGTGTTCGACAACATGGCTACTAAGAGCGTAGGTCTCGACGTGAGGTCTTGCGCAGAATTCGGCTGATAAGGGATTGACAGCCCTCGTTGAGGGCCCAGTCATCAAGGCGGTGACCGTCACTAATTATGTGCCTTATATATCAAGCACAGACAGGGGAAGCTACGCCGGGGTAGGATGTGCGACTGTACAACAGGGTGATTGATTTCCCTCTGCTGTATGTGTTTTTTATATGAGATAGCTCTTGAAGTCCCGGTAGGCAGCTAGAACACGCCGATCATCCTCAGTCCCGTATATACCATGAAGGCAATAAGGAAATACCTCAGTTGTTTTGCGGGCAGGGCGTGCGCTGCTCTGGCTCCAAGCCGAGCCATAGGCGTGCTGGTAGCTGCCAAGCATAGCCATATTGGCAGGTTTATGTAGCCTATGGAATAAGGGGGCAGTCCGGGTACTCCGAGCCCATTTACGATGTAGCCGATAATGCCACCCAGGCTGGCGAATATTATGGACGCCACAGATGTTCCTATAGCAACATGCATGGGCAGGCTCAATACCAGCACCAGCAAGGGGACTTTTAGTACTCCTCCACCAATTCCTGTTAACCCGGTCACTACTCCTATGGGGAATCCACAAGCCGCCACAAGCCCGACATCTTCCCTTGGCCCTTCAGCATCTCTTCTCAACTTTGGCACTATTCCCAAGCCCATCCATAAGGCAACAGCTAGAATCAACCCTCCGAAGCCTGTTTCCAGTATTTCGCCAGGAAGGCGAGCAGCTAGGGTAGCTCCCGCCAGAGCTCCGACCATGCCACATCCACCCAAAATCAAGGCCGTTTTCCAGTGAATCGCCTTTCTCTTGTTATGCCCCCAGGTGCCACTTATGGCTGTGGGCAAAATGACCAACAGACTTGTTCCGAAGGCTATTCTTATGGCAGTATCCGGAGAGACGCCCATGGCCAGGATAACCCAGTAGCTGGCTGGCACCATGATGAAGCCGCCGCCAACTCCCAGCAGGGCGCTGCCAAAACCTGCAGCGGCCCCCACGGCCAGCAGTACCGAGATGTAAGGTGCTGTCAACTTCTTTTCTTCGGCAGCTTGCCTTCAAGCCACCCAAGCTTGATTGGTCGCCTTTCATCTATTGAGGGAATATAGGGCTTAATATCTAAAAGAGGAGTACCGTCAATGGCGTCCAGTCCCTTGACCGTTAAAATATTCTCCTCCCTGGCTACAAGTTCCACTACGCTCAGCCCTAGATGTGAGGGTCTGTGTGGCGACCTTGTACTAAAGAGACCGTGTAGACTATCGTCCCAGGGTGTTTTAACTAACAACTGATACGCCTGAGACTCGTGAAACCAATAGATGACGACAATATGGGAGAATCCTTCAATGTCTTGCAGTCCCTTTTCGAATTCCTCAAACACCTCTATCTGAGAAATCTGTTCATTTCCATGCCCATGATGCGGTACGTCCCCTGTATTCTTATACGGAGAATGAATTATCCCTATAGGCTTCAATTCCACACTGTGCCTCTGTTACAGCCCTCGAGGCTTGCTTATCAGGCTGTCAATTCCTGAAATTATATCATTAGTTGAGGCACTTAGTGTGTGCTGTGCTATAATCGTGACAGCCGTGAAGCCTACAGTACGTTGGAAGGTGGTGTAGTCTATGAAACAGGATTTCTCCACAATCGAGGTCATTGTAGAGATACCCAAAGGAGCCGCAACGAATATGAAATCGACCACCTGAGGTGGTTTGAGGATTCATGTTTACAAGGCTGGTTTTTAGCGGTAAAATAGCTATGATGTTGGGCGGTTAGCTCAGCGGTTAGAGCGCTTGCTTCACACGCAAGAGGTCACTGGTTCAAATCCAGTATCGCCCACCACGAACCGTGAACAAAAGGGAGGTCAACAAATGAACGAAGGCAGAGGAGGCTTACTCACCGCTGGTGGGGTGCTGGCTATAATAGTCGGAGCATTCGAGGTAATTGGTGGAGGGATGCTGTTGGCTCTGAGTGTGTTAGGATATATGCCACCCAGAATGTGGCTTTGTCCAATTCCTCCGAGCTCTGGAGGAGCGTTTTTTATGTATAGCGTCCCGATGTGGTTGATTATTATGGGAGGAGTTTGCGTTGTTCTGGGCATAGTAGCTATAGCGGGTGGTGTGTCGGCTGTAAGAAGGAAGAGCTTTGGCCTGGCCCTGGCCGGGGCTATCTGTGCTCTTCCATCGGGCGTTTTGGGAATACTGGCGCTTATTTTTGTCTCCCTGGGAAAGGGAGAATTTGAGGCAGAGTATTAGACGCCGAAGTGGCGGAAAGGCAGACGCGCTACGTTCAGGGCGTAGTGTCCTTAAGGACGTGAGGGTTCAAATCCCTCCTTCGGCACCATTGACATGTGGTCTGTATGCGCCTGTAGCTCAGCAGGATAGAGCGCAGCCCTGCGGAGGCTGAGGTCGCGGGTTCAAATCCCGCCAGGCGTGCCAAGGGCGGTTAGCTCAGTGGTAAGAGCGCCTGTCTTACACACAGGAGGTCACTGGTTCAAATCCAGTACCGCCCACCATTACGAGTGGAAGAGGTTTACAGACCTCATGTTTGTTGTAAAACACAAGGTTGGTTAGGTATAATATAGACCACCTGATTGTGATAGGGCGGGTCCGCGAAATGAGAAATGGTTACGTTTACAAGCTCACAAGTACCCGTCAGCACATCTATTAGATCTCTCGTCAAAGGTTTCATCCTGACCCTGAATACAGACTGCAAGAGCCCCCGAACAGTTGATTATTACGACACAAATCTTCGGCGTTTCTTGTGGTACGCCGGACAGCACGAATGGCCTGATGATGCACGCCTGATCACTGAATGGCACATCAGGGAGTTTTTGGGCTATACCGGTGGAGAGGGCAACAGATGGGGTATTTCGGGCAACGGATCGGAATCCAGCCGACCGAGAGCCAGTTACTCCACAGTTCACCATTACTACTCGGTCGTTAGAGCGTTTTTCAACTGGTGCGTCAGAGAAGGCTTTCTCTCGGAGAGTCCTCTTGCTAAGATCAAGCTGAAGAACCCACCAATGAGCGTAGTCCAGCCCTTCTCCAATCACGATGTTCTGAAGATGATAGAAATATGCGATTATGATTGTAAGAATAATGCCCAGTTACTCGGAAGCCGTAACAAGGCAATCATCCTGATGTTTCTGGATACTGGACTGCGAGCTAGTGAACTGGCGAATATCAAGGTTGATGAGATAGACTCGGAACGTGGTTGGATTAAGGTGAAAGGCAAGGGAGCAAAAGAGAGGGTCGTTAGGATAGGGGCAACTGCACAGAAAGCACTCTGGCGATACCTTGTATATCGTGAAAAGAACAAGTGCGACAATCTGTGGATAACCGAGGAGGGCAGGCCGATGAAGGTGGCTGGCATACAGACAACGGTGATGAGGTTAAGACAGCGAGCGGGATTGACGGCCAAAGGTAATTGCCACAGATTCCGGCACACTTTTGCTTTGCATTTCCTGAGAAAAGACCGGAATCCCTTCAACCTGCAATACTTGCTCGGTCATTCGGACTTAAGAATGGTACGGCATTATGTGTCCACGTTGGGAATGGAAGATGCTCTGAAGGCTCATGAATGCGCCAGCCCTGCTGACAGTCTGGATTTGAGGTAGAGAGAAATGCCAAGACTGAGTGATCACAGGATAACCCAGGGCCATGCCGTCAGTTTCCTGCTGCGCCACTATTTCGATGAGAAGGAGTTCGTTGCGGAGCTGCAGGAGCTTCATGAGAAAAACCTTGAGTTGCTGGCCGAATGGGTATTGGGTTGGGCAAACTTCCTTACTAAATGCAGCGAGGTCATGACCGCTGATGAGTATCTGGGAATCGCTCGTGACGTCTGGGGATCCGCTGCGGCGGGAAAGGGCATTCCTGACCTACCCGCGAACTTTGCACCCCAGTTCGAGGAGTTCAAGCAGTTGATCATCAAATCTGGCCCGTACTTCCGCGAATTGGAGCAACTAGCCTTTAGGTGGAAGCTAAGGGCACCCTGGGCAGGACCTATGCTGCATTATCGCTGGCTGCACGACAGTTTCAAGGAACTGGGTTTTCCCGATACCATCGAGATGTCTTTGGAACAGCTAGACCTGCCGTATCCCTGGCCACCTCTTATGCCGCCGCTTGAGATCAAGGTGTCGGCTTGGGCCTTCGTGTTCTACAGCCGGAGAGAGATCCAAGCCGAGATTGCTGGGAAGTTGAAGAGCTATGAGGACAAGCTCAAGGCAGCGGGGTTAAGAGAGAAGCCCAGCGCTCTAGAGAATCACGCTCGGTGGTGGTTTGAGCACTATGTCAAAGGGAAGACCTATGGAGAGCTCGCGCAGCAATTCCCTCGAGCTTATGAGGAGACCATCAAAAGAAAGGTGTGGGAGTTTTCCAAACTGGCCGGTATAGAAACCCGTTAATGCATTCTTACTGATACCGTAAGAATCCACATACAAAAAAACGCGCCAGCGGTAGACTTGTTATACGAGTCTACCGCTGGTCTTTTTGTATATGAGTATCAGTGTTTCAGAAGCCGGACGGAAAGGAGGTTTGGCGGTCCTCACAAGAAGGGGACGCTCCTTCTACTCCCACATCGGCAAGAAGGGGCAGCTTGTCATGCGGCAAAGGTATCCCAACATGGCAAGGGAGTGGGGTAAGCGTGGCGGCAGGCCTAAGAAGCTAACACTTAGTCAGATCATGGGGGAGAAAGGCAAATGACAATAAAGGAGGTATTGCGGGCCCCCCTTGGTTGTGCCTGTCTCCCCCGCCAATTATACAGAACAAAGGCCAAGAAGAAGACCCTGTTGGGCAGGATGCCTGATTGAGTATAGGTGATGCATGAAGACATATTTAGATCCCGCCGAAGTAGCTTTGTTGGAAGATGCGGCAACGAACCTTAGAGACAAGGTGCTTATTCGAATGCTCTTTCACCTCGGCTGCCGTGTGAGCGAAGCTCTGAGTTTGACCATTGAAGATATAGACTTCGATCATGGTACGGTTACTATTAAGCATCTCAAGGCCCGTCTAAAGCTATCGTGCGCTGGTTGTGGACATAAACTGGGCAAAAGCCATGCGTTCTGCCCGAAGTGCGGGAGCAAGGTCGCCAAGGCCCAGATTGAGCAACAGGAGCGTCGTCGGCAAAGGATGCTGCCAGTAGATACCGACACTTTGGACATGCTTAAAGAATACGTCGAGCGCGGTGGCCCAGTTCTTCGAAATGGAAAAAGGCTGATTTTCGGCATCAACAGACATAGGGCATGGCAGGTTGTTAAGGAATGCGCAGGGAAAGCCGGATTGCCTAAGCTGGTTAACCCTGAGACCGGAAAGATGCACAACGTTAGTCCACATTGCCTGCGGGACAGTTTCGCGGTTCACGCAGTAAAACTCGACGACTCTGGTGACGGCTTGAGACTACTTCAGGAACAACTAGGGCATGTATCCTTTAACACCACCGCGAAATACAGAAAGGTCGCTGGGGACGAACTGAAAAACTGGTACGACAAATTGTGGGGCAAAGAGGTGAATTGAGGTGGATCTCAGACCTAAGAGAGGTGGCTTTCTCCGTCCCTTCGGGTGCGGCTGGTTCATCCGAGAATTTCTCTCAGGTAACAGCCCTAACGGCTCACCAACAATCGACCCAAGTATTGGTGCACCTCAAGCCGACGTCTTTTACTACTACAAAACGGCTCTGAGAGAGGCCACCGCTGTTGACAGGGCCACGAGAACGGAGGAGAAGAGGGCTAAGCG
>JAWOFK010000083.1:0-4710 GCA_046497565.1 Dehalococcoidia bacterium | reverse complement strand
CTTCCAGGTAAGCACCCGCCGCATGTTTTTCGAAGGCCTGTATTCAATCAAGAATTCCTTCTCCGGATACTTCTTCGCATTGATAATACCATAGGAAGCAAAATTCATTGTCCCTCCTCCTTGTCTTAGTCGCTCGTCACTTCCTCAAGCGGTGATTTGTCAGCCTGCTGAAGAGACTCACGCTTTTTCTCACTTAATGTACCAGAACATTACTCCTTAATCAAGCCTTCCTCATTGTCATTCTGAGCGAAGCGAACAATCCCATGCCACTACTCTCCAAGAGATTGCTTCGGCTGACTCCGTCAGCCTCGCAACGACAAAATATGGGTCTCATTCTGAGTTCTCCACGCCGTCATTCTGACCCCCCTCCGTTGTCATTCTGAGCCCTTCATATTGTCATTCTGAGCGAAGCGAAGAATCCCATCCCATTACTCTCCAACAGATTGCCTCGGCTGACTCCGCCAGCCTCGCAATGACAAAATATAGGTCTCATTCTGAGTTCTCCACACCATCATTCTGACCCCCTCCGTTGTCATTCTGAGCCCTTCATATTGTCATTCTGAGCGAAGCGAAGAATCCAGCCCCTCAGGGCAAACTACACCAGGAACCCCCACATCGCTCACGAACACTCAAAATAAAACACAAGCCGGCTTCTCAGTCGGCTCGTGATGATTTTCTTATTAAGCTCACCGAGCGTTACTTCATCAAACCGGGCAGGAAAGTGGCAATCTGGGGGAAAACCAGCAGAAGGATAACGCAAATCCAAAGACCAATAAGGTAAGGCACTGCCCCCCTGAAAATTTCCATTACCGGCGTCTCCTTGTCCACCGCGTACACCACGTAGACATTGGCCCCCACCGGCGGTGTCAGCACCCCCATCCCCAGGGCCAGCGTCATAATAACCCCGAACCATATTGGGTCGAAGCCCAGCGCACGCGCCGCCGGATAGAAAATAGGTATTGTCAGCAGAATCATAGCCAGGGCATCGATAACGGTCCCCATAGCCATGAGCATCAAGAGGATGGCAATCATGACCGCAAATGGCGGCAGAGGGAGTGATACTGTCCAATCTGCCAGCATCATAGGAATGCCTGTTAGCCGCAGGAAATTTCCAAAGACGGCTGCTGCAGCCACCAGGAACATGACCATGGTAGCTGTCCGAATAGTGTCTTTCAGAGAGTTCACAAAGCCCTGCCAGGTGAGCGTCCGCCGTGCCAGCACCACAAGAAGCGTTGCAAAAGCGCCGACCGACCCGGCCTCCGTGCCTGTGAAGATCTTGGCCATTAGACCCCCCATCACAAGTACGAAGATGATTACCACCTCTATCCCTCCCCTTGCTAATGCCCTTATCCTCTCTTTCCAGGGAAACAACGGACCCGGTGGCGCCAGCTCCGGCCGGCGCAGTACCGTCAGGTAGGTGCCTCCCATGAAAAGTACCATCAGAAGCAGGCCGGGGAGTATCCCGGCAATGAAAAGCTTACCCACGCTTTGCGCCGTCATACTGGCGTAGACAATGAAGATGACGCTGGGCGGAATCAGTACTCCCAGTATGCCCGAAGCGGCAACGTTGCCCCCGGCCAGGCCGCGACTGTAGCCGCGCTTTTTCATCTCAGGCATAGACAGGGCGGCAAAGGTCGCCGAGGTAGCGGTGGTAGAACCGCAGATGGCACCGAAAGCGGCGCATGCCATAGTTGTGGCCATTGCCAGTCCACCCTTCAGGCTCCCTACCAGTTTGTACGCTGCCTCGTACAGCTGCGAACTGATGCCGGAGTGGAAACCGATGTATCCCATCCAGGTGAAGAGGGGAACAACAACAAGCGAATAGGAAGCAAATGTCTGGTACAGCGTCTGGGAGGTAGTGAAAATCATGGCTGACGTTCCCTTGATCCACAGAATACCTACCATGCCCAGCACTAGCATCACGAAGGCGATCGGAAGGCGCGCAAACAGCAGCACAAAAAGCGCAACCAGAGATATAATACCTATCATCTCCCGACTCATGTGCCACCCCCTTTCCTGACGACTATAACCACAGCGTTAACCACCTCCTTGATGAGCACCACACACGTCAGTGCCAGCGACACGGCAACCACGTAGACAAAAGGATACAACGGGATTTTCATAGACCCCGAATGCCACCCAATACCCTCCACGTACGAGGCGTACTTGAACATCGCCCAGGTAAGCGCGACGGTCACAGCAATAGAAATTACATACGTAACAAGGTCGACCATCGCCTGTTTTCGAGGCGCTAAACGATCGACCAGCATACCCACCGCCACATGTCCTCGCAAATACGTAAGGTAGGCAATTCCCATGCTGAGTATGACGGCCGATATAAGTGGCACAATCTCTGCAACACCACGTACAAAACCAAAGCCGAGGCTTCGCTTGACTATGTCGGACATCACAAGGCCCACACACGCCAGGATGGCGGCCATTGCACCATAAGCCATCTTTTCCGTGACAATTCGCAGCACTTTGTTAAGGTTGTTCACCCGAGCCTCCTGTATGGTCACTTGGAGGCGACCAATCGATTTATCCTTCAAAAGAAGAGAGGGGGCGTCCCGGGCGAAACTCCCGGGACACCCCTTCTCTCTTAGCGTACCTTAGCTGACATTACGCTCAACCTACGCCCATAGTTGTCATTTTAGTACGGTGGTTCGGGCGGATCCGCACTCGGTGTCCAGTCGCCATAGTCGGCGGTCATCTGGGCGTCCAGGGTGGTGAAGTTACCCCACAGCCACTCACGGGTCTCGTCGTCGCCAATCCAGTCGTTGATGAGGCCCGGCACACATGCGTCAACCCATCTCTGGTACTCTGTGTTATTAGTGCTGCGCGGGTCATAGTAGTTCCAGTCCTCTACATTCTCTTCACAATGCGTCAGCCCGTCGGCCTCACCCCATGTCCTTAGCTGGCCATAGTATTCAGGCCAGGCTGCGTTGACGTCATTAAAGACATCCTGCACCACGGATGGTAGGTCATCCCACGCGTCCGGGTTCATTACCTTCATGAACACAAACTGGTAGCTGAATGGAGCGAAGGTAGCGCTCGTCACAAAGTCGTCCAGCGAGAAGCCCTTGGGCGTGTCCGTAGGACACAGGATACCGTCGGCCAGCCCCGTCCGAAGCGCCTCGTATGCATCGCTCATGGCGCACGAGTATTCCTCCGCTCCCAGAGCATTAACAGTCAAGACTGACGCAGGGTTTGCGGTTCGGATCTTCTTGCCAGGGAAGTCCTCCAGTACCGTAACAGCCTCACCATCCACCATCAGGAAGTAGCCGGGCCCGGTAGACCAGAAGTGCATCACCTTTACACCAGCATCATCCATTGTATCCTGCAGCGGAGCAAATGTGTCATACAGCTCCTGAACGGTCATCGTCATCGTGTAGGCGTTCGTCCTGTTAAGTGCGGCCGCGTACTCAGGGCCTTCCCACAAAGGCATGATTCCCCCGGTATAGCCTGGACCGCTCGTTATGACATCGATGGTTCCACCTGTCACACCAGCCCATAGGTCCGGTGGAGGCGTGGCGAAGGACGTGTTCCACTCGACCGTATAACCGGTCTCGTCGTTAGGGGTATTGGCCTCCACCTCTGCCGTTATGGCGTCCATCCAGGCCGTGTGACCCATACCATCATAGCCATACAAGTCACCGCCGTCTACCTGGAAGTCGACCGACGGCCAGAAAGTGGCGAAGTCGAGCGTGATTACCTCGCGCTCGCCTCCGTTTCCATCACCATTACAGCCGACAGCTACCATGCCTATAGCCAGCACTGCCGCTACCGCAATTAGAAGTATTTTTTTCAACTTCTTTCTCCTCCTTTTTAGATTTTCGGGCTGTCGGTAGATTCCTTGGCCGGAGTCTCTCCCGTGAAAACCGGGCACCGATCACAGCCCATGATCGTCTCCGGCCGTTTCACTATACGTCTGATGTCCTCTCCTTTCACCCCCTTTCAGCCGTCAGGCTCTCTATCTTCATTGGCCTGCTTGATTTCGGCCGCTCTTGATCACAACTGTAGAACATCGACCTTATTTAAAAGAATAACAGATAAATATTAAAATCCTGTTAAGATTGCACTCCTGATAAATCAAAAAACTCCGGGTGAAATGCACCTCGTGGGGCCACCAATCCCCGTCCTGTTCTAGCTGCCACCATAACTCTGAGAAGCCTCAGCTTGAATAGAAGCCCGATCACCGCCAAGACTGGGGTCTATTATATATCAAGCCCACCCCGCACTGTCAACAGGTTTTTCCCATTTTCTCGCCCATTTTTCGCAAAAGCAAATTTCTGCTCCAGTTGCATCCCAGAATTGAGGGCTATTTCCGACTGGTCACGCTCTCGCCATTTCCCCCCTTAGAACAAAAGGGGGTCAAGGGAGTTACTTCCCAAAGACGGGACCGCAGAACTGCCCTTGGCACCCACTAGCGCCCGTTCACGACAGGAACAGTGAACGAAAAGGAGCTTCCCTTTCCCACCTCACTCTGGACCGTGATTGTCCCGCCATGGGCTTCCACCAAGCGCTTGGCAATAGTAAGACCCAGTCCACTGCCCCCGGTAGCCCTGGCCCGGGACCTGTCCACTCTGTAGAATCGTTCGAAGATATTGGGCAAGTCTTCGACAGGAATCCCTTCGCCGCTGTCCGACACCCGGACTTCCACCTGGCCATCTCTTGTTACGGCAACCACATTGATATTGCCTCCCTTTCGTG
>JAWOFK010000023.1:0-35185 GCA_046497565.1 Dehalococcoidia bacterium | reverse complement strand
ATGTGCCTTCTTTCTTGGGTGAGACTGATAACAACCAAGTCCCTTCGCTCGGTCGATTATTGTTGATAAGGCTACTTTGATATCGTGCTTGGCTAAGCGATCCCTAATGGCTGAGTAGTTGTAGGTGGTGATCGGCAGGCTGGGATCGTCGATTAGACTCTTGTCTAACATTAGCTCCTTCGCAATCTTTTCTTCAGTGGAAGCAGGAAGCCTGGTTGGGGTGACCCTCTGATAAGCAAGAGAGAATTCATCCGGATTGCGGCGATATTCGCGCAGAAGCACAAAGAACGTGGATTTGCTGATTCCCAAAGTCTGCTCAATCGCGGGCCTGTCCAACAAACCATGGCAATACCCTTTCAGCAAAATCTTTACTTCTTCGGCGGTGGCCCTCTTGTGGATCTGGTCCATACATCCCTCCTCTTTTTGTGAAAGGATGTAATATCCCAGTCCAGTTTTGAATCGTTAACTGTCCAGCTTTTAAGGATTAAGTGTCCAGTTTTCAAAAATTACTAAGAAAGCTCATACGCGACCTTGACAGACTTTCAGAAGTGAATTATAATAGAACAGTGCGTGCGGTGGCTCCGTGCTAGCGAAAATGCGGGGGAAGTGTGAGCTATTCGACACGGTAGCAGGAACTTGATAATGGATTGCGGCAAGTATCAGCGTGCCGTCGAAAAATCCGAAGGGCCCAGTTCCGGGGGCTGCAGCGGTTAGGGTCTACTGAAGGAGATTGTGGAAGCGCGGAACGACATGGGGGGAGGCCGAGAAAACAGAACGTCTGTCGAGGATAACAGGTCGTTTGCCACGGATTGATAAAGCGATATGCGAAGCATACGGCATGTGTTCAGATATGCGGCCAGTCGGAGCCTGGTCGATGGTGAGTGTGAGATAGATTGCGTCTCGATAAGTTCGTGCCAAGGACACTGTGACAAGAAATGGGGGAAATAAGTGGACATAATAAAGAACATACTGAATCCTGTTACTGACGAGGAGATGGAAAAGCTAAAACGGACGTCGAAGGTTAGTGCGCGTATTGTAGCTAACAAGGGCATGCACAGTGAACCTGCAGCGCACATAGCGATTGAGGACTTCTATATAGGGCCTCCCACCGATAGAGTTGGGTTCTGGCATGACGAGATACATATAATTCTCAAAGGCAAGGCGGAGGTAACCTCCCAAGGCTTTCCGACATTCGAGAAACAAGTGGTGACCGTAGAAAAGGGGGATTGTTGCATCATTCATCGAGGTGAGCAAGTCAACTGGAGCACCATAGAAGAGCCAGTTAGGAAGATTTGCATCGTTATGCCGAGGCAAGAGATATCCGCCGCTTCCATTTATGGCCCCCAAGTCGGTCAAGCAAAGACACAATAAGGCTATCCCTTTTACTGCACTACCACTGGATATTCTGTTCTGGGGTGTTTGTCTCCGAAGTTCCCTGGATGTCTCGTGGTATGGAATTGCAGAGGTCTTGTCAAAAAGTGTGTAAAAAGGGTCAGGCGACAGAACGAAATAGATGTCCTAATATTTGTCAAGCGTTGTTTTGTTGACCCCGATCCGTGGATTTGATAGTTAGTTTATATTTGGCTTAGATTGGGTTACGATATCACCCAGGAGGTTACTATGAAGCAAAAAGACGAGGTCCTGGGTGTAAAGATACTTGGTGGATTAAAAGAGGCATCAACCCCACGGGCTGGTGCTTCTTTGCTTGTGGAGCTATTCCGTCGCTCTGGTGTGGATGCAGTAGCAGATAAGGTGTTACCGCCTAAGGGCTCAGCTAAAGGACTTAATCAGGGGCAAACTGTGGAGAGTTTCGTTTTACTTAGTGCCCTCGGTGGAGAATGTGTGGAGGACATGCAGCGCCTGAGGGATGATGCTGGCTTAAGCGGGATTCTGGGTTACCTTCCGCCGGCTCCCGAGACAGCAAGGCAGTGGCTTGATAAGTTCCATGATGAGTCGCTAGCGCTCGAGCCACAACAGGCAAGCTTTATACCACCTGAATCCAAACCTTTGATCGCCTTGAAAGAGGTAAGGCGTAGAACAGTAACAGCTTATGTTGAAGCAGTCCATCCGGGATGGGATGTGACTTTAGATGTAGATGCTCAGCTGGTAGAAACTACAAAGGAGAATGCTCAGTATTGCTATGAAGGCTATAAGGCGTTTGGGTCAGCAAAGGTATGTTGGGCAGAGACTATGCTGGTGCTGGCTGATGAATTCAGGCAGGGTAATGTTTAGCCCTCCAGGGATATAAGCAGGCTGGTAGACGAGGCTTATGAGGCCCTGCCAGCAGGTCCATGGCGAGTAAAGGTACGTTCCGACTCAGCTGGTTACCAGCAGAAATGCCTCGACCTCTGGCATAACCGTGGCTGGGGGTTCGCTGTTAGTGCTGATATTAGTCAGGGGCTCAAGCGAGAAATCGAAAAATTACCTGAAGATGCCTGGCATCTATGGAGGATGGAAAAAGATGGAGTGATAAAGGAATGGGCTGAGGTACCTTATGTGCCCACCCGTTACTATGAGAGAAAAGATAGCTACCCTTACCGATATGTTGTGGTAAGGCTGCGTCGTCAACAAGGGGAGTTATTCAGAGATGGCACAAGCGTGCGCCACTTTGCCGTGGTGAGTAATCGCTGGGATATGGAGGGACAGGCCCTACTGGAATGGCAACGAGGCAAGGCCGGCACTATTGAGCAAGTGCATCATATCCTCGCTAATGAACTTGCCGCTGACATATTCCCAAGTGCTAAACATGGTGCTAATGCTGCTTGGCTGAGGCTGCAGGTAATAACTCACAACCTACTCCAGCTTCTGAAAAAGGCAGCTTTACCTGAGGAATATGCCAACGCCCATCCCAAACGATTGCGATTTTCAGTTTTCACAGTGATGGGTCGTATTGTCAGTCATGCTGGGCGTGTGCTTCTGCGCATAACTGACGGCATATTTATGACACTCATCGCGCCAGCGCAAAGCAAGATCCTGCAGGTAATCTGGAATACAATCTAAGCCAATAACCATAAGCATCGTTCTATTCCGTATTAGTGCGCTGAGGGCTAATTTTTGCCTTTGGCAGAATCTCTTCCTTTTGTAGTGCTAATTACTCTCTCCGCCTGGAATTCGGCGCCCACCAAGGGCAGCTAACAGCCGTCAGTGCCCAAAAAATCAGTCAAAACCTGTTAGTCAGTGTCAAATAACACTTCTTCTACAAAAATCCACGGATTATGGGAGCCAGACAGGGAGCCAGACAGGTGAGTGTGCGTTGACAATGCATACTGAGTAGGATAAACTAGCACAGATATCACCGAGAGCTCCGGGGATTACTAATAAGGAGGGTTAACCCATCAGGGCAGGAATTATTCAGAACGGCGAGCAGCAGAAGGGCTTGCAAGAGCTCAGGAAAGAGGTCCTGGACACCAGCGCTTGCACTGGCTGCGGGAGTTGTGTCGGTATCTGTCCGTATGTTGTCTCCATTGAAGATAGAATTGCGGCAATCGCTGATTGCCGCATTCCATCAGGGAAATGCTATCTCTACTGTCCCAGGACTTCGCCTTTCCCGGAGGCTGAATGCAGCCTGGGCGGTGACGTCGGATACAGAGGGCCGGTCGGCACTTATCGAGAATATTGTATGGCCAGAAGCACCTTCCCCCGGGATAAGTCTTCCTTTCAATACGGTGGTGTCGTGTCCACCCTCCTGATTAAGGCCCTGCAGGAGGGACTGATTGACTGTGCAATTGTAACCCGGGCAGCAAACAATTTCCCCCTAACGGTTACGGCGTTAAGCAGGGAGGAAATCCTGGAGGCTGCCGGGTCCAGGTTCGCTCTGGCCCCCACCAATAAGGAGGTCAACAGGTCATCGGATAGCCCCGGAAACCGGCTGGGAGTGGTGGCTCTTCCCTGTCAGTGCACCGGTCTAAGGAAAAGGCAGCTGCTGGATGAGAAGGAACAGCCTGAAGGGGGAAGGCTGACCATGGTGGTGGGATTGTTTTGCACCTGGGCATTAAGCCAGAAAGGCTGGCGCTCCGTGCTTCACAAGCACTGGAAAAATGAGAGCATCGACAGGGTGGATATTCCACCGCCTCCTGCCGGGGTATTGGAAATTGCCTCTGCCAGGGAAAAAGTTGCTGTTCCTCTGGAGGAAACAAGAGAATTCGTCCCACCCGGCTGCGATGTCTGCCTGGATATGACGGCGGAAAATGCCGATATATCTGTAGGAATGGTGGAAGGCCTCAAGGAGTATAGCACGGTCATAATCCGGACAGAACGGGGCAGCTCCCTTTTTGAAATGGCAGTTAAGGCAGGCTGCCTGGAAAAAACCCGGCTGGATGATGAGCGCTGGAATCATCTTCTTGAAGCTTCCCTTAACAAGAAGAAAAGGGCTGTTGGTAATGCAGAAGACCGGGCAGAGGCCCTCCCCTACTACGAGCGAATCAAGAATCTCAGGGAAAGCATTGAGCGACGGGAATGAACAGCGACCGCGTTTTATTAATGGGGAATGAGGCCATAGGAAGAGGCGCGCTGGAAGGCGGCGTGGCCTACTGCACCGGCTACCCGGGAAACCCTTCCTCGGAGATCATAGATAGCATGTTTCCCTACAGGGAAAGGTATGGTGTGGAGGTCGAGTGGTCTGTCAATGAAATGGTTGCCCTGGAGGCGGCTGCCGCCTTTTCCTTCTCTGGCTTGAGGGCCATGGTCACCATGAAGCAGCTCGGGGTCAATGTTTGTTCTGATTTCTTGACTACAGCGTGCTTGAGCGAACTTGAAGGCGGGCTGCTGCTGGTGGCCTGTGATGACCCGGGGCCGCTGACCAGCGCCAACGAGGAAGACTCAAGGCACTTTGCCAAAATAGCTCAAATACCTCTTCTGGAGCCCTCTACTCCCCAGCAAGCAAAGGACATGACTAGATGGCTGCTGGAGTTTTCCCAACAAATGGGTGTGATTTGTATGCTCCGTTCTGTTTCCCGACTATCCCATGGCAGGGGCGGCGTCCAGCTGGGCCCTGTACCCCGGCAGAAGACCAAGCCCTTTTTTGACGTACAGAAGCCCCTGGTGGGTTTACCCCATGTGGTGACCATAAACCACGAGTCCCTGTTGAACAAAATGCGAAGGGTTCAAGAGGTATTCGATGAATCTGAATTCAACAGCTACCATGGCCCATCTCAGACCCGGTTTTTGATTATAGCAACGGGGTTGGGGGCACTCTATGCCCTGGAGGCGGTTGATACCCTGGGCCTGGAAGACGAAATCGGCATACTGAGAATCGGCACTGCATGGCCTCTCCCTGCCCGTTTAATCAGGAAACACCTGAGGCATACTGAGAGGGTTCTCTTTGTAGAAGAGGTCGATCCTTTTCTGGAAGACCAGGTAAAGGTCCTGTATGCGGAGAGCAGGGATGACCTGGGCAAAGTTGAATTTTTTGGCAAGAATACGGGGGAGGTACGAGGCAGTCATGGCCCCGGGGTTGGTGAAATCAACACGGATATTGTTGTGGAGGCCCTGCGGGGGATCTTCAGGATTAAGAAAAGCGGTCCGGGTTCTTATGAGAAGCTGGCCGAGGGTCTGGCCTCCAAGATGCTGGTTCCCCGTGAGCTTTCTTTCTGCCAGGGCTGTCCACACCGGGCTTCGTTTTTTGCCCTTAATGCCGCTCTGGCCCTGGATGGAAGGAGGGGTTTCGTTGTCGGGGATATTGGCTGTTATGGACTGGGAGCCGGAGCAACCGGGTTCAATCAGATCAAGGTGCTGCACTGCATGGGCTCAGGAATGGGCAATGCCTCGGGCTTCAGTAAATTGACTTCTTTCGGCTTTGACCAGCCTGTGGTGGCGGTAGCTGGCGATTCAACCTTTTATCACGCTTGCCTTCCCGCTTTGGTAAATGCCAAATTCAATAACGCCGACACCCTTCTAGTTGTTCTGGATAATGCCATAACCGCTATGACGGGCTTTCAGGTCAGCCCTTCAAGCTCCACGGAGTTGGATAAAGGCATAACGCCTGTACCGGTTGAGGATATTTGCAGGGGAATGGGAATAAAGACCACTGTTCTCGATCCCCTGGAGGATGTCCAGAAAGCGATAGAAACGGTCTACAACGGTTTGCAGGAAAAGGGGGTTAAGGTTATCGTTTTCCGAAGGTTATGTTCTACTTATGAGCAGAAGAGGGTCACGGAAAAGCAGTGGCAAACGGCACGGGTTGACCAGGACAAATGTGTGGGTGAAAGCTGCGGCTGTGACCGCTTTTGCAGCCGGGTGCTGGGCTGCCCGGCAATAGAGTACGACCGGCCTAAAGGAAAGGCTTACATTAACGAAGATATCTGCAATGCCTGCGGGCTTTGTGTCCAGCTATGCCCCCGTGAAGCTATTTCGCTGGTGGAGCGTGAAAAGGAGATGGTGAGATGAAAAACGATAAAGCCATCAACTTGATTGTCACCGGCGTGGGAGGGCAGGGGAATGTCCTGGCAGCACGCCTTCTGGGTATGGTTGCTTTAGAAGAAGGTTATGAGGCAACAGTCGGTGACGTCTATGGTCTTACCCAGCGGGGAGGTTCCGTTGCCAGCCATGTTCGCTGGACCAGGGGGAATACTCTCCCGCCCCTGGTTCCCAGGGCTTCACTGCATGTCCTGGTTGGCTTTGAGCCCCTGGAGGCCTTGAGAGTGCTAACCCAGTTTGGGACCCAGGATACGGTGGCTATTGTCAATAATACCCCTGTTATGCCCATCGGGGTTCAGACAGGACGTTTTGAGTATCCCCCTTTCAAGGCACTGGAGGAGGGCTTGCGGACACTTACCAGGGAACTTAGAATTGTAGCTGCAACGTCAGCGGCCCGGAGAGTAGGAGAGATGCAGGCCCTGAACATGGTGATGATGGGGGCTCTTGCCGGCTCGGGTTTTACCGCCCTCAGAACCGCTACTTTTGAAAAGATGATCCCCTCTTTGGTTCCAGAGCGATTGGCAGGCATCAACTTGCTAGCGTTTAGAGAAGGAATGAAGCTCACTTGTTCCCGGGCCTCTTAGCCCCGGGAGGTTTGTAAGTCGGACTTAACTAAATTAGAATGAGGATAAGGATATGGACGTAAGAATCAACAAGCTCTACGAAATTTTTCTTTACGCCCAGAAGGTCGGTTTTGATTACGGCGTGACGTTTTCCCTGAGGAGTTCGCCAAGGCTGAAGGAATTCTTGGACGACCTCGATCCTGAATTGCCGCTGGACTGGTCGGGGAAATCTTTTTACGGACTGCCGGAACTAAGGGAGCGGGTGATTGAAACGCAGGGGTACGGCGTCTCTGCGGACAACGTTCTCATTACTGCGGGAACCAATGAAGCCCTCTTCCTTGTCCTGACTCAAACTATTTCACCCGGTGACGAAGTGGTCATGGACATGCCCAGCTGGCCGATGGTCTACGAGCTTTGCCGGGCCTACGGGGCAAAGATTAAGATAGTTAAACGCAGAGAAGATCTGGGCTGGGGGATTGATCTGGATGAATTGAATGATGCCGTAACCCCGGATACCCGGTTGATTTTTGTCAACTCTCCCAATAATCCCACGGGTGCCATTTTCAACGAAGAGGAGATGAAACAGGTCTGCGAGATAGCCCGGGCCAATGATGCCTATCTGCTTTCAGATGAAGTCTACCGCAACCTGGAATGGGAAGGCCCCTCATCGCCTGCGGCTGTCAACTACTATGAGAAGGCAATCAGTGCGGCCAGTGTATCGAAAACCCTGGGTCTCCAGGGCATCAGGACAGGCTGGATGGCTACCAGGGACAGGGATCTTCTCTACAAGTGTCTGGTCCTGAGGGAAGATGCCAGCGAGGTAATGAACGTACTCGGTGAGTACATTGCCCTCGCTGCGCTGAAGCCGGGAAAATACGAAAGGCTCCTCGGGGAAGCGAGGGATGAGGGGAACCGCTGCTGGCCGGTCATTCAGAAATGGGTGGAGAGGAGCTCCGTATTCGACTGGGTAAGACCGAAGGCCGGGTTTCTTTGTTTTGTAAAATACGACCTGGGGATCGGATCGGAGGACTTGTGCAAGCGCTTGCTTGCCAAACCATACCGGACATTAATTCAGCCTGGCGTCTCCTATGGGTTCGAAAAATATATCCGGTTGGGTGTGGGGGGTGGTAATGCGGAAGAAATCATGAAGGGCCTGGAGCAGATCGACAGGTTTGTCAGGGATTTTCAAAATGCTGAAAGGGGGAGAGCATGAATCAAGCAACGGGAAGGATATCGGAAAGAGTCGGCAAGATGCGGTCGCCCAAATTTGGGGTAATTTCTGAGGTGAGAAAATGCATTGAGGGAGTTGCGGATGTCATCGATCTGGGTTATGGCGAACCGGACTTTGAGACGCCGTTGCACATAAGGGAGGCAGGCAAGCAGGCCATCGATGAAGGGCATACCCACTACATCCTACCCGTGGAGGGCCTGACGCCGCTGAGAGAGGCTATTGCCGAAAAGCTGTCAAGGGAGAACAGTATTGATGTGGACCCCTACGGTGAGGTTCTGGTGATATCAGGCGTCCAGGAGGGGATTAATGTCACCCTTCAGACATTAATCGACCCGGGGGATGAGGTCATTCTGCCCGATCCCTACTACTACGCTGATCCTCTGGGTGTGGTGCTGGCAGGAGGGGTACCTGTCTACACAAGTCTCGAAGAGGGCAGGGACTTCCGCATCAACCCGGAAGATGTGAAAGCAAAGATTACGGGTAAAACAAAGGCTATTTTCTTCATCTCACCAAATTGCCCAACCGGGGCCGTCTTCAAAAAGGAAGACCTGGAGGAGATTGCTCAGATTGCAATTGATCAAAACATCTATATCATCACCGACGAAATCTACGAGAAACTGGTGTATGATGGTGAAAAGCACGTGAGCATCGCATCCCTTCCGGGCATGAAGGACCGTACCATATCTATGTTTGGACTTTCAAAGGCTTATGCCATGACGGGATGGCGGGTAGGATATCTCACAGCGAACCGCGAACTCGTACAAAATATGCTTGAGGTCCATTCCCAACTGGTACTGTGCACCAGTTCTATTGCTCAGTATGCCGCTTTGGCTGCCCTGACATTGCCACAGGACTCAGTGGAGGAGATGCGCAGGGAATATGAGAAACGGAGAGATACTATCGTTGGCGGGTTAAACCAGTTGGGGTTCAAAGTCAAATCCCCCCGGGGGTCCTTTTATGTCTATGCGAACGTTTCTGGCTTTGGCATATCCAGTGTAGAGCTTGCCAAGCGCCTTGCCAGGGATGCCAGAGTACTGTGTTATCCCGGTGTGGCCTTTACCTTCGATGAAAGTGGCGAGAAATACATCAGGTTTGCCTACACAAAATCGACAGACAAGCTGACGGCTGCTATTGAGAGGATGAAGGGAATTGTTAAGACTCTGTAATCATTTGCTTTGGGGAAGGGTTTAGCAAAATGATAAATACGAATTTGGAAGGCCAGGTTGCCATCGTCACCGGAGGTTCGCAGGGGATAGGTGCTGCTACTGCATTCGCCCTCGGTCAGGCCGGGGCCTCTGTGTCCCTGACTTATAATTACTCCGAATCCAGGGCTATGGAAGTGGTAGAAAAGCTCAAAAAGCTAGGCTCCAGGGCCATAGCACTGCCCCTTGATTTGCAGAATAGAGCGTCTATCGACAGGGTGGTGTCCCGGACCATGGAAGAGTTCGGTCGTATCGACATCCTCGTTAACAACGCAGCCGTAGGTTCCGCCTCGGTGACTCATTATGCTGACCCTGAAAAACTAGACCAGGCCATCGTAGAAATCAACACGCTGGGCGTCCTTCTTTGTGCTCAGGCTGTCATCCCCATCATGGTTGAACAGAATTACGGAAAGATAATTAATGTTTCCAGCGTTGGTGGCGGGGTCGCGGTCTTCCCCAAATTCAAGGCATCTGATGGTATGAGCAAATGCGCGGTGGCCTTCCTGAGCAGGCAAATCGTTGCCGATTACCCCCACCACAGGATTGATGCGTTTTCCATTTGCCCCGGTGCCGTGAACACGAGAATGTTCAGGGAATCGACCCTGGACCACCTCTCCCCAGAGGAAAGAGAGGCCTTTATCTCTTCATTACCCATGGGGCGGTTGATCGAACCCGAGGAGATAGCGGCGTTGATCCTGTTCCTTTGCTCACCCGCTGCCGTAGTCTGCCGCGGGGCTGTTATCGACGCCTCACTGGGGCTGGGTGTGCGGCCCGGGCTTCTATCGGAAAAAGAGTAGCTATGCCGTTTCTACGAGTTCAGACACCACCCTGACCCCGGAGGCACTCAAGACGGCGAGGGCCAGCAGACAGTCGGCCCGGGCGTCATCCATCACCCCGATCACGGTGTCCGGTATGCCTCAAGACACAAAATCACGCTGATTTGCTCCATGACCCTTGTTGCCTGCCCTCCTACATGCTAAACTGTGCCACAAATAAATGAAAAAACGCGTCTTCTCCGGCTTCCGCCCCACAGGTAGACAGCATATTGGTAATTACCTGGGAGCGGTACAGAATTTCCTCGCCCTTCAGGATGAATATGACTGTATCTATTGTATCGTGGATATCCACGCTCTTACGACTGTTGAGAGCACAGAATCCCTCCGGGAAGATGTTTACGAGATGGTGCTTGACTGGCTGGCGGCCGGCATTGACCCGGAGAAGAGCATTGTCTTCGTTCAGTCTCATGTTCCTCAGGTGGAGGAGCTCCATACTCTGTTCAGTATGCTGACTCCTTTAAGCTGGTTGTTGCGTGTTCCGACATTCAAGGAGAAGGTCAAGATGCAGCCACATAATGTCAATTATGGGCTGGTGGGCTATCCTGTTCTCATGACGGCGGATATTGCCATTTACAAGGGAGAGGTTGTTCCTGTTGGCGAGGACCAGCTTCCTCATCTGGAGTTGGCTCGAGAGATAGTACGCCGGTTTAACTCCATCTATGGATTCGTATTTCCTGAGCCACAGGCAAAGCTTACCAACTTTCCTCTGGTTTTGGGCCTGGATGGGGTACTGAAGATGAGCAAAAGCTATGACAACTATATTGAAATAGCTGCCTCTCCCCAGGAAATCTCAGAACGGGTGATGACCGCCTTTACAGACCCGGCACGCAGGTATCGCTCTGACCCGGGGCATCCTGAAGCATGCAATGTTTTCCGCCTCCACAATTCCTTCACCCCGGCCAGAGTGGAGGAAATTGCCTCAGAGTGTCGCAAAGCTCGCATCGGCTGTGTAGACTGCAAGAAAATACTGGCCCAGAGCATGAGTTCCAATCTTGAGCCTTTTCGGGCAAGGCGGGCCAGCTTGGCCTCCAGGCCCGATTATGTCTTCCAGGTTCTCGCCGATGGGGCCGATCGAGCTGAAGTTATAGCTGAAGAGACCGTCAGAGAAGTGAAAGGAAAGATGAGGCTCCTTCAGCGTGCAGATTTGAAGCGACCGAAGTAACAGGCGGCCAGCATCTCGTACATTCTCCCCAGGCCTTTCGCTCCTCCGGCGGCGGTATTGTCCCCACAGTAGAGATGCTCGAGGGTGACAACCACTTCTTCCGGCTGCCTCGACCTTCATGTAGATTACGCCCTCGTCCTGGAGTGCCAACGCTGAAGCCTCTGGTGGCTCAACTTCCAGAGAAGACAGCCCGCGGAGTTGCGGAGGTTCGACTTGATAGCTATCAGTAATTCTCACCGACCAACAGCTACCAGTTACGAGGGAGCAGATAGTTAGCCCAAATTGATAATTCTGCGCTATAATAGAACAGACCAGTTGCATAGTAACAGAGTATCCATGAGGGTTTTGCTTGAGGTAAGAGATTTAAAGACCCATTTCTTTACTCATGACGGTGTGGTGAAAGCGGTGGATGGCGTGTCTTACTATGTGGCGGAAGAAGAGACGATTGGTATAGCCGGCGAGAGTGGATGCGGCAAAAGCGTGGGTGCTCTATCGGTCATGCGTCTCATCCCTAACCCCCCGGGAAGAATAGTTGGCGGTGAAGTTATCTTCGATGGCAAGGATTTGCTTAAGCTAACTGGCGAGGAAATGCGTCATGTTCGCGGCGGCAAGATAGCCATGATTTTTCAGGAACCAATGAGTTCGCTCAACCCGGTGCTGACTGTCGGACGCCAGATGTCGGAGGCCCTGGAAATCCATCTCGGCATGGATAGACGGGAGGCGAGGAAGCGGAGCGTGGAACTGCTCCAGCTGGTGGCCATCCCCGACGCTGAAAAAAGGCTGGACGATTATCCCCACCAGTTCAGCGGCGGGATGCGGCAGAGGGTGATGATAGCGATGGCACTTAGCTGTAACCCGAAGCTTGTTATCGCTGACGAGCCCACCACTGCCGTTGATGTTACCATTCAGGCCCAGCTTCTGGAGATAATGAAGGATGTAACCGAAAGGTTTGGCACGGCACTCATTCTCATTACCCATAACCTGGGGGTAATTGCCAGGCATGCCCGGCGGGTCTATATAATGTATGCGGGAAAGGTTGTAGAGACCGGATTGGCCGGTGATGTTTACGGTGCCCCCAGACACCCTTATACCATAGGACTCCTGGCGTCAGTGCCACGCCTCGATAGCGCTCTCGGTACCAAGCTGGTTCCCATTGATGGCGAACCACCTGATATGGGTCATTTGCCACAGGGTTGTGCCTTTAGGCCCAGATGTATCTGTGCCGTGGAAAGATGTGCTCAGGAAGCTCCTCCTCTGAAGCTGGTTGGCGAGCAGCACTATGCGGCTTGCTGGGCAGATGTGGGGGCATAGGAAAATGCAGAACGATATTCTGGTGCAGGTCAAAGACCTCAAGATGTACTTCCCTGTTACCAAAGGCATAATCCGGCAGAGCAAAGTAGCCGAGGTCAAAGCAGTTGACGGGGTTAGCTTTGACATCAGGCAGGGAGAGACCCTGGGGCTGGTAGGAGAAAGCGGTTGCGGCAAAACAACGACGGGGCGGTGCATCCTCCGGCTTTATCGTCCTACCGATGGCCAGGTAATCTTCGACGGCAAGGATTTGTGCCAGCTTGAGGGGGAATCCCTGCGCCAGCTGAGGCGCCAGATGCAGCTTGTCTTCCAGGACCCTTACGGCTCCCTCAACCCGAGGATGAAGGTGGGCGATATCGTTGGCGAACCGCTGAGAGTGCACCATCTGGCGGAGGGCAGAGAATATCGAGCCCAGGTAGCTGAGCTTTTGCAGGCGGTAGGGCTTGGTGCGTCGATGGCAAACCGCTACCCCCACGAATTCAGCGGCGGACAAAGACAACGCATTGGCGTCGCCAGGGCTCTGGCTGTCCGACCTGCTTTGGTCGTGTGTGATGAGCCTGTCTCAGCCCTCGATGTCTCCATACAGGCTCAGACCATAAACCTTCTGGAAGACCTTCAGCAGCAATTCAACTTCGCCTATCTCTTCATTGCCCACGACCTCTCAGTGGTGCGCCATATCAGTGATAGAGTAGCCGTAATGTATCTGGGCAAGATTGTGGAGATAGCGTCCAAAGCTGACATCTACGATAATGCGGTTCACCCCTACACGAAGGCGCTGCTATCAGCGGTGCCCATCGCCGACCCCGCCATAGAAGCCAGGCGGAGGCGGATAATACTGGAGGGGGATATCCCCAGCCCGTTATCCCCCCCGCCGGGTTGCAGCTTTCATCCCCGCTGCCCGGAGGCAACTGCGATTTGCAGGGAACAGCCGCCGGTTCTAAGACCTCTGGCAGGTGACCACCTGGTCTCCTGTCACAATGCCCAGGCCGTCACCGCCGATGCAGCCTGGGGTCCAGAGCATCCCTGAGGCCATCCCCCAGCAAGTTGAAACCCAGGACGGTAATGAAGATAGCCACGCCGGGAAAGATGGCGACATGCGGGGCAACTCGCATATATGGCCTGCCGCCGTTAAGCATGGTCCCCCACTCTGCGCGAGGCGGCTGTACCCCCAGTCCCAGGAAGCCTAACCCCGCCGCCCACAGGATAGCGGTGGCCATATGAAGCGTAGACTGAACTATCAGCGGCGCCAGGCAATTGGGCAGCACATGCCTGAACATTATCCTGGCATCGCTGCCGCCGACGGCCCTGGCTGCCTCCACAAACTGTTCCTCTTTTATGGATAACGCCGAGCCCCTCACCAGGCGGGCATAGATAGGTATCGTGGTTATCCCTACGGCAATCATCACATTCTGAAGCCCCACCCCGAGTATGGCAACAAGCATCAGCGCCAGCAGTATCCCGGGGAAAGCCAGCATCGTATCTACAACACGCTGCACCAGGAAATCAACCTTACCCCCATAGTAGGCTGAGACCAACCCCAGCGGTACCCCCACAGCCAGCCCGATGCCGATAACTATCAGCCCGATGAGCAGCGAGATACGGGCACCGTATATGATTCGGCTCAGGACACACCTTCCCAGTTCATCCCTTCCTAAGGGGTAGTCGGAGGAAGGTTCGGCCAACCTGCTGGCAAGGTCGTGTGCGGTAGGATGATGTGGTGCTATCAGTGGTGCAGCAATGGCAGAGATGAGAACCAGGCATATGATAGCCAGCCCGACTACCGCCAGCTTGTTCTGCCGCAGCCTGGACATGGTTAATCCCAGCCAGCCCTGTTGCCTTACCTCAATTCTCTTCAGTACCTCTTCCATAGACCTGCTACTGATAGCGTATCCGGGGGTCAAGGTAGACGTAAATGATGTCTACCACCAGGTTCACCAGTATGAACATGGCAGCGATGACCAGCACCACTCCCTGAATGACGGGATAGTCACGAGCCAGGAGGGCGTTCACCAGAAGCCTTCCTATCCCGGGCCAGGCGAAGACGATTTCGGTAAGCACCGCCCCACCCAGAAGAATCCCCATCTGTAGACCGATGACAGTGACCACCGGAATAAGTGCATTCTTCAGGGCATGACGGAGGATGACCAGTCTTTCCGTCAAGCCTTTGGCCCGGGCGGTGCGCACGTAGTCCAGTCGTACTACCTCCAGCATGCTGGAGCGGGTCATCCTGGCAATGATAGCGGTGGAGGCCACTCCCAGCGTGAAAGCCGGCAATATCAGGTGTCTCCAGGTGTAGGCCCCTGTTGCCGGCAGCCAGCCCAGATGGACGGAGAACAACAGCATCAGCATCAACCCCAGCCAGAATACAGGCATTGATAACCCGAACAGGGCCAGGAGCATACTTGAATAGTCAAAGACGGAATTTCGTTTTATGCCGGCGACAACGCCGGCGGAAACGCCGAAGACGATGGCAATGAGCATGGCAGCGCCGGCCAGGCGCACAGTATTCGGCAGGCGACCCATTATCTCCTCGCTTACCGGCTTACTGGTGCGGGTGGAGACCCCCATATCACCCCTGAGCAAATTGCCCATAAATATGACATACTGCTCCACAGGGTGTTTATCCAGGCCCAGACGTGCCCTGGTTATCTCTATCTGCTCCTGGGTGGCACCTTGACCGGCCATCAGTACAGCCGGGTCACCGGGGACAAGCCTTACCATAGCGAAGATGATGACGGTGATTACAAGGAGCAGCAGTATTGTTATCAACAACCTTCGAATAATATACTGTGACATGCCTTGTCCACCGCCCGGGCCAACCAACGAGGGTCGGCTCCCCTGATTATAACATAAGGAGAGCCGACCCTGTACGATAGGCTGTTATACGAGGTTATCCTCTATTCATCTATCCAGGCGTTATGCGCCAGCAGCCTCTCTGTGACGTGCACTACCAGGCCCTTAACATGGGTTCCCATGCCAACTACCTGGGACTCGCTGTGCAAGAACAACCAGGGGGCCTCATCCACGATTATCTCCATCGCCTCCTTATAAGCAGCTTCGCGCACTGCCGGGTCCGCCGTCGTCCTGCCCGTTTCCAGCAACGCGTCTACTTCGGCATTGGCATAGAACCCGAGGTTGAATCCCGCCGGACGCACCTCCTCAGAGTGGAACATGGGTAAGAGCCCATAGTCGGCATCGACGGTTATGCAGCCCCAGGCCAACTGATACATTTCTGCCTCCTCCGGGTTGGCCAGCAGCCCACTGATGTATGTTCCCCAGTCCATCGTTTCCATGGTGACGTCTATCCCCACCGCTTCCAGGTCGGCAGCCACTGCGGTGGCAACCTCCACGTCCATATGGTATCTACCCACGGCTGGCCGTAGCGTGGTGCTGAACCCGTCAGGATAGCCGGCATCCTCCAGCAATTCCTTGGCCAGGTCGGGGTTATATTCATACGTCATTATGGGTTGGTAGCCAAAAATGCCCGGGCTTATTGGGGCATCGGATACCCGTCCGATCCCGCCTAGAATGTGCTCCACGATAGCCTCTTTGTCTACCGCGTAGTTCAGCGCTTGCCTCACCAGCGGGTCATCGAAGGGTTCCTCGAGGGTATTGAACCCGATGAACATGGTCCTGACACTGGGAGCTACCTCAATATTTATGTCGGCCTTTGCCTCCAGACGCGGGACGTCCAGAGGTGGGATGCGAACTATAACGTCAACCTCGCCTGTCTCCAGCGCGATGACACGGGAAGCATCATCGGGGATAACCCGCCACACTATCTCATCCAGTTGGGGTGCTGTACCCCAGTAGTCCTTGTTGCGCGCCATAGTCAGCCTGTGATCGGGTTGCCAGTTCTCCAATACAAAGGGACCTGTCCCCACCGGCTCTGCCACGGGCGCATCCCAGGATGCTTCCAACGCTTTGGGGCTTACCATAGCGTTATTGCTATGGCTCAGGTGACTAAACATTGGTCCGAACGGTCCTTCGGTCACCAGCTTCACTGTGTATTCATCTACAACAATCACCTCTGTTACCGGTCCCAGCAGATACATCATTTCCGTTGCTGCATCGGGGTCCAGCCTGCGGTCGAGGTTCACCTTCACCGCTTCGGCATTCAGCGGCTCCCCATCGTGGAACTTCACCCCTTGCCTGATGGTGAAGGTATACTCGGTGCCATCTGCAGAGACATCCCATTCCGTTGCCAGCCCCGGTGCCAGCTCGCCTTCAGGTGTCAGCTCCAGGAGAGGCTCATAGAAATGCTCCAGCACACTGGCAGTTGGGGAATCGACTATGTGGTGAGGGTCCATAGTCAGGGGATCCGTTCCCTGACCGATTGTGAGCCTCTCCACCGGGAGTTCCACAACTTCTTCACACGCCGCAGCCACCAGACTTACCACCAGTAGCCCGCTTAACAACACCATCTTGATCAATCTAGATTTCGACATCTAACTTCCCTCCTTTTTAGTAACTGTACTTAGTAACTAAGCCTAACACTATCTCACATAATCCCCTCCTTTTTCTAACCAGGCTGTTCAATTCTGCTCGCCCTTTGATTTCGGCCTTTAAGGAGACCAGGAAGCCACGCCAAACTCCCCAGTTTACAACGAGTATAACAGACAAATGTTAAGATCCTGTTAAGATTCCATAGCTGGTTGCCCAGAAAGTCGTGGAAAATCGACCTCTTACGACCGGGGATTCTCGACCATGAGTATTACCTATGTATCCCGGCCTCCGCAGCTCAACAGGAAGACGGAATATTACTCGCCGGCTAATTCGCCTCGAGAACGACGTGGGCAGATAAGCGGACGAAATTGTTATAATGAAGGGAGGATGGGGGCAGGATATTATGCCTAGCAGACGAAGAAGGAGACAGGCTGAACGCAGGCTTGCCAAGGCTTATAGACGTACCCCGATAACGATTGGGACCGTCATCATCATCGTCCTGGTGGTTGTGGCGGTCGGCCTGGCCCGAACTTGCAGATAGCGCTGATGTGATATACTATAAAATAGGAAGTCCGTTAAGCTGTTGCTTAGTTTGTTTTGTGTTGAGAAATCCTATAAGATATTTGCCAGGCATTAAAGTGCGGGCAAAGTTGCGTCAAATTCGGGCATGTAGATGAAGGCAGCAATCAAAAGTATACCAATAGCCATTGTGTTAGTTCTGATCTTCTCTTCGCCGGCTCTGGCTGAAGAGAGCGGCACTATCACCATCACCATGACAGGAACCGACAGTATCTCCATCAGCCTGGATAGAACGCAATGGCCGCTGGGAGAAGTGGCGCCGGATACAGAGTATTATACCAAGCCGGCCATAGAGTGGTGCACTCTGACGGTAACCGGCAATTGTGCTGTGAATACCTTTGTCGTGGGGGAGGATGCTGAATGGGTGGATAATCCTGGCGCGTACAAATGGACATTGAGCAACGATGGGGACAACGGGGAGCACGTGTATGGGCTATGGTTCCGCATAGCTCTCGATAATACGCGCGGCCCCTACGGCGATGGCTATGTCCCTGTCACCAAGACAGAAGACGAGTTCTGGCCCTATGACGGTGGCTCAAGCCTGGCCCCCGGCGCCAGCAAGAAATTTGGCCTCAAACTGCTAACGCCGAGCTACTTCATCGGCGGCAGGGAGATGCAGACCAAAGTCACCATAAGTGCAGTTGCTGCCTGAAGGATTTGTCCCGACGTTGCCGGGGGATGCTCGATGAGATCGGCACTCAGAGCATTGGAATCGGGGTTGAGTTCGGCGAGACATCGTTCAGGCCCGCCCTGAGCGAAGTCGAAAGGATTTCCGGAAAGGGCGGGGGTGAATCATCAAGAATCTTGCGGCCGGCTACAAATTAGCTGTGTTCGTGGCAGCTTTGCCAGTCATTCTCCTGCCTTCTCTTGCTGTGGCCGATACTGCTGCTGAGTACATCAGCGTTGCCCCTGCCGAGGCAAACATAGATGACCTGCCCCCGGGAGAGGCAGCAGAATTAGATCTGACCATTCACAATCAAGAGGAGCGAGCGCACACTCTGGTCCTCACCACCTTTCAACCCCCGGAGCAGGAAAGAAGGCAGGGAAGGGCTGAATTCCCCGACGATAGCTGGATAAGCTTTTCGCCTCAAGAGATCGAGGTGGCCCCCAGGTCTGAGGCCACTGTGAAGGTAACGATAGCTATACCGCCGGAGCGAGAATGGGCAGACAAGGACTGGGAGATATGGCTGGGAGTCGCTGCCGAATCCAGTGACATGTTGGTTGTGAGGTTATACGTTCGCCTGTTGGTGTCCACAACAGCCGGAGTAGAAGCCGGGTCCAACACAGGACTGGTTGTAGGGATTGGCGCAGCTGCTGTATTCCTCGGTTATGGTGCCTACCATTACCTCAGGCGCAAGAACAGGGCCCGATGACCTTTGAGCATCAGCGCCCCGCGCTGAAGCCTAAGAAGTCATTGCGAGCACCTCAAAGGTACACGGGAATCTCAGCCCTCAACAACTCCACCCAAGATTGCTTCGTCGCGATAAATTGCGACTCGCAATCACAGAAGGAGCGAGCCCGATAAACCCGGCGCTACATTTCCTGAACATCTTCAGCCTTGTACAGTTCTTCCGGGCTTTCCAGATGGTCAACATACAAAGTGCCATCAAGATGGTCGGTCTCGTGTTCCAGGACCTGTGCCAGAAGGTCTTCGCCCTTGAGGCGGATTTCTTTGCCCTGACGGTCCTGTGCCTTGACCTTAACTGTCCGTGACCTTTTAATCTCCCCGTGATAGCCCGGCACAGACAAGCAAGCTTCTACCAGAACACGCTCACCTTCCCTTTTTATCACTTCAGGATTAATCAAGGTGATGGCCTCCTCTCCGGGCAGCTCAATGACCGCTATACGCAGAGGCACCCCTACTTGCGGCGCAGCCAGGCCCACGCCGGAGTTAGCACGCATCGTATCAAGCATGTCATCGATCAGCTTCTGGATGGAGTCATCGATCTTGTTTACTCTTCTGGCCTTCTGCCGCAACACGCGGTCGGGCAAGGTGCGAATCTGTAAAACTGCCATGGTTCCTCGGAAAATATGCCTGGATTTCCGTGCGGTATCGATTATAGCACTGCTCGCCGAGGAAAATCACCTGACAGCTGAGGGCTCTCAGTACGGAGCTGCCGGCGTTGCGAAATTGGCAATAACTGCCTGACCCAGGGAGATGCCGCCATCATTGCAGGGTACCTGCCTGTGGGTAAAAACCTGGAAACCGCTGTTTTCCAGCAAGCTGACCGTTCTTCTTAACAGCAGACGATTCTGGAATACCCCGCCGCTCAAGGCTATTTGGCTGATGCCAGTCTCACCGGCAATTAAACGACACATTTCATTGACCATCCGAGCTATGGTGTTGTGAAATTTGACCGATATTAACCCCCCGGGGATGCCTTGATGCAGGTCTTCCATTACGGCGGAGAGCAGGTCCTGCACCTGCACGACTCTTATTCCCTTGTCTTCTATTATCAGGTACGGGTAACTGCCCTCATTACCGGAGATTGCGCCGTCGACTGCGCCCGCTCCGCCCGGGCAATTCCCGGCAATCGCAGCAGGAGGCTCCCTGTTATAATAAGCATGGGCAGCCATCTCCAGTTCCACAGCAGCCTGCCCCTCGTAATCAATCTCCCCTCTTATGCCCAGCAGGGCCGATACGGCGTCAAAAAGACGGCCCATGCTTGAGCTAAGCGGTGAATTGAGCCTGCGCTCTATCTGGCGCCTGATGACCTCTACTTCAAGTTCAGTAACCTGCACGACCGAAGCTAATTGGGATTGCTTCGCCCCAATTGTCCCGATGCAATCGGGAGGACTCGCAATAACAGCGTTGAGGACATCTTCTCCTAACAGGGTAAGAATATAGCCGATGGCGGTGCGGTACGGTCTCTTGATAGCTGCCGCTCCTCCCGGCAGAGGCAGGTATTGCAGATGCCCCGCTCTGTCAAATCTGCGGTAGCTAACCACCAGGAATTCCCCGCCCCAGATATTTCCGTCGGCACCCATCCCTGTGCCATCAAGGGCAACGCCTATCACCGCGGCCTCCACTCCATTATCGGCCATGCAGCTGGCAATATGAGCGTGGTGATGCTGTACCGGAACAAGTTGCGCACCGGACTCGCCAAGCTCCCGGGCATACTTGGTAGCCAAATAATCGGGGTGGAGGTCGCAGGCAACGATTTCAGGCTCTACGTGGAACAGTCTTTTGTACAGGGATATGGTGGCGTCAAAATGTTCCAGGGTTTCCATGTTCTCCATATCGCCGATATGCTGTGACAGGAAGGCGCGGTTATCCTTTGTCAGGCAGAATGTGTTCTTCTCCTCAGCGCCGCAAGCAAGCACCTGCCTGGTCTTGAACGGCAGGTGGATGGGATGGGGAGCGTAGCTACGAGCCCGCCTTATGAGCTGGCTCGTGTCCCTTTCCACAACGGCAACACTGTCGTCGTAGCTGGAATAAATGTCCCGATTGTGGACTAGAAAGTAATCAGCAATCCCGCAAAGCTTCCTTAAGGCTTCATCATTGTCCCTGGCAATGGGCTCTTCGCTGAGATTGCCGCTGGTCATTACCAAAGGCAGAGCGGTGTCCCTGAGCAGTATATGGTGCAGGGGGGTGTACGGCAGCATAATCCCCAGGAAATGCAGATTCGGCGCTACCTCTCGAGATATAGATGAGCCATCCCTCCATCTTGTGAGGACGATGGGACTTTGAGGTGAGGCGAGCAAATCCTCCTCCTGTGGCGAGAGGTAGCAGTGCCTCCTGGCTTCGTCTAGCGTGGCCACCATTATGGCAAACGGCTTGGAGGAGCGCTTTTTCCTCTGCCGCAATGTCTTAACTACGGCATCGTTCGTGGCATCGCAAGCCAGCAGGAACCCCCCTAAGCCTTTAATGGCCAGGACCTTCCCTTCTTTGAGGAATCGGCCGGCAGCAGCTATGGGATCGGACCCCGATCGCATCGGAGTTACCGGATTACCCACATTATCAAGCAGCTCGACCTGTGGCCCGCATATCGGGCAGGCGTTGGGTTGAGCATGAAAGCGGCGGTCCAGCGGGTTGTCATATTCCGCCTGGCACTGGGCACACATCTGAAAGCGGCGCATGGTTGTTCTGGGGCGGTCGTAGGGCATATCTTCAATTATGGTAAAGCGCGGGCCGCAGTTGGTACAGTTGGTAAAGGGATAACGATAGCGCCGGTCTCCAGGATGTAGCAATTCAGCAAGGCAAGCCTGGCAGGTGGCAACATCGGGAGAGATAAGCTGGTATTTCCCTTCCTGTGACTGGCTCTGCCGAATCTCAAAGCTCTTGTAGCCGAGGCAGGGATGATAGTCAATAGTTACGTCCTCGATGTGAGCCAGCGGTGGGGCTTTCGTGCGCAGCGCCAGCTCAAACTGCTGGATAGCTTCTGCTTCACCTTCTACCTCAATCCTGACATCCTCAGAAGTGTTGTAAACCCATCCCTTAAGATTATGCTTAACAGCCAGTCCGTAGACGAAAGGTCTGAAGCCGACGCCCTGGACAACACCGCGTACGCCGATAGAAGCTGCTTTGAACGATTGCCTTGTTGTCCCGGTCATCTCGCCTTGCATATTCGGCTATTTACCCGTAAAATGGTGGATGTTGCCCCCATCGTCTAGAGGCCTAGGACATCAGCCTTTCAAGCTGAAGACCAGGGGTTCGAATCCCCTTGGGGGCATTTCTCACTTCTCCCAGGCACCTTCACCGATGAGCGGTACAAAATAGCAACCGCCCAGGTTTTCTATGTCGTTCCCTTTCCTGAGCTTGGTAACCCGGAGTAATTCCTGCTGCCATCGAGAGCCGACGGGGATTACCAGTCGCCCGTTCAAGTTCAGTTGCTCCAAAAGGACCGGGGGCACACCGGGAGCGCCAGCAGAAACGATAATAGCATCGTAAGGAGCTTCCTCCGGCCAACCCAGGACTCTGCCGGCTACGTGGACTTCGATGTTGGCATAACCAAGCTTATCCAGGACCAGCCTGGCTGACTCCGCCAGTTCAGGTACACACTCCACGGTAACCACCTTCTGAGCTAACTCTGCTAATATCGCTGCCTCGTAGCCGCTGCCAGTACCCAGCTCCAGCACCTTCTCGTCCCCTCTCAGCTCCAGAGCTTGCACCATCATAGCCACAATAAACGGTTGGGAGATGGTCTGTCCGAAGCCGATGCTTAAGGGTCTATCGTCATAAGCGACATGATATTGCTCCGGTGACACAAAGGCCTCACGCGGAACGCGTTTCATTGCTTCAATTACACGCTTGTCCGCAATCTCGTGGTCAAGATGTCTAATTAAGTTGTCTCTAGCCCGCTCTAAATCCACCGCTTTTACCAATGGGGGAGGTAAGGAAGCACAAAGGACAATATTATGAGCACCAGAATTATGGCACCGGCAATGATACCGGTGCGCTTTATTTCGGGCATAACGTACTGATAGCGGCTGGCCAGGTCCTGGGCTTTGGGCAATACCCGGGTCGGCGCTTGCGATTCGGCAGGCACCGGCCCCGCTTGTTGGGAACGTCTCTCCGGTACTGCCTTTGCCGCGCCAGTCCGACGCTTGGCCTTAGCACGCCCTGATTTTTTCGCCATTATCCCTGCCTCATTGGAGGTTGCCTGTAAACCCTTGTACTGGAAATATATGCATGGCCTAAGAGTTGCTGGAGCTGACGGATATCAGTGCCATTCTGTAATTTATGTCTGGCGTAACTATGACGGAGGGTCTGTGGAGTAACCCTGCCACCCAGACCTGCCCTGGAGGCATACTCCTTAATAATCTGCCAGAACCCCTGGCGGGTCAGCCTCTTACCGCGCCGGTTAAGAAATAGGGCTTCCTCTCTCTCGTCATATAACAAATCCAGCCTGCCGTTTCTGAGAAAGTCCCCCAAAATCAGGCTCATGCGATGGTCAAAAGGAACCTGTCTCTTGGTGCCGACGTTCACACATTCTTGCTTAAAATCGATATCCTTAACATTTAACGACACTAATTCGCTTATGCGTAGACCGGTGGCATAGAGCAATTCCAGCATCACCGCATCTCTTTTGGCTTCCGGAGTAGATACCTTCGCTGCCTCGGCAAGCAGCTTCTGGTATTCAGACGAAGATACGAACTTGAGTGAACGCCTGCTAACGTGCGGGGAGGGCAGACTCTGTGCCGGATTCAACTTCATTTTCCCCGAATCAACCATGAATTTGAAGAATGACTTGGCCGATGCTACCTTGCGAGCTGTTGTTGCCACGGAGTATCTGTTCTCCCTGAGCTTAAGTAAATAGCTCTTCATAAGCTCATCGGGCGAGTGCAATATACCCTTTCCCTGCTCTGCGGCAATGAAGGCCGCCATTTGAGTCAAATCATTTCGATAAGCAGCCACAGTATTACGGGAATATCCTTTCTCCTGGGACAAATACTCAAGGAAGGCATCAACGTCCGGCTTCATTATGATTATTGTAACACAATGCCAATTCTTTTTGCCTCCCTACGAGCCACTTGCTACAATGAATTTGCCGTGGAATCAGAGCAATTGAGAACTTTGCCAGCCAGGCCCGGGGTTTACCTGTTTAAGGACGAAAAGGGTAAGGTTATTTACGTCGGTAAAGCTGCCAACCTGAGTAGTCGGGTGAGGAGCTATTTTGGTGCTCCCTCCAACCTGTCAGTCAAAACGCGGATACTGGTAGCGAAAATACAGGACTTCGAGTTCATAGTCACCAATTCCGAGCAAGAGGCACTTATCCTGGAGTGCAACATGATAAAGAAATACATCCCTCGCTACAATGTGCGCCTCAAAGATAACAAGACTTTCCCTTACCTAAAGATAGACATTAACGAAGATTGGCCCGGAGTTTACGTTACCCGCCGGGTTGAGAAAGACGGAGCCAGATACTTCGGTCCTTTCGCCGGCGCCGGCTCAGTACGCAAGACTTTAAGGTTGCTAAAGAAGATCTTTCCTTTTCGCAGTTGCAGCAAGCGCATCGAGGGCAGAGACAAGCGGCCCTGTCTCAACTATTATATCCACCGTTGTCTGGGACCGTGTATTGGCGCGGTGGAAAAACAGGAATACCATGAGGTAATAGAGCAGGTCATGTTGTTCCTACAGGGAAAACAGGAGCTTATTCTCGCCGAATTGAACACCAAGATGAAAGCAGCAGCGCAACAGCTGCGATTTGAGAAGGCAGCCTTACTGCGCGACCAGATTAAGGCAATAGAGGAAGTGATAGAGGGACAGAGAATTGCCGTAGCATTGCAGGGAGACCGGGACATCATTGGTCTGGCACAAAATGAAAAGCAGGCTTACGTGGAACTCTTTTTTATTCGCAATGACCGGCTCATTGGCCGGGACCATTTCATTATGGAAGGCATATATGGCGAGCCCCCCGGAGAAATAATGACCAGTTTCGTCAAGCAATACTATGACTCAGCTTCATACATACCACCGCTGATACTGCTTCAGCACCCGGTAGATGAGCCAGCAGTGCTTTCTCAATGGCTTAAACACCGTAGAGGGGGCGCGGTAAAGCTCCAGGTGCCGCAGCGGGGAGCTAAGAAGAAACTGATAGACAGTGTAGCCGAAAATGCTGCCAGAGGCTTGCAGCTGGCCCAGGCCAAACAGATGACGGCGGAGGCAATCAACTCCGGCTTACAGGAGCTAAAAAGCAGACTTCGCCTGCCCAGAATGCCCTTAAGAATAGAATGTTATGATGTCTCCAACATCCAGGGCACTTCGGCCACAGGCAGCATGGTTGTTCTGGAAAAGGGCCTGCCCAAACCGGCGCATTATCGCCGTTTCCGCATCAGAACAGTGGTTGGCGCCGACGATTATGCCATGCTTCAGGAAACGCTGAGGCGCAGGTTCGGACGGGGCCTGATGGACGAAGGCGCCTGGACAACTCCCGACCTCGTCCTTATTGACGGCGGCAGGGGGCAGCTTAACGCCGCCCTGGCACTGAGGCGAGAATTGGGGCTGGACTCTATCCCTATGGTCAGCCTGGCCAAAGCAAACGAAGAGGTATTCGTCCCCGGCGACCCCAAGCCGGTTTGCATAGCCAGGGATTCGCCCGCCCTCCATATACTGCTGAGAGCCAGGGACGAGGCACACCGCTTCGCTATAAGCTATCACCGCAAACTGCGCAGTAAAGAAGCCGTTGCTTCCGCCCTGGACAACGTCCCGGGCATCGGTCCAGAGCGAAAGAAGGCTTTGCTGAAGAAGTTTGGCTCAATTGCAGCCATCCAGCAGGCTTCGTTAGAGGAGCTGAGCCAGACAAAAGGCATAACTCTGGCCCTGGCGAAGAAAGTTAAAGAATATCTAGGAAATTAGGCAATGACACACTCCCCCCTCGTCATTGCGAGGCACGAAAGTGCAGAAGCAATCTCGCGGGACCAATGAGATTGCCACGCCCCGATTACATCGGGACTCGCAATGACAAGAGAAGGAGTGCGCGGCGTGACACGAGCAAACTGAACAGGTACCAGGGAAATCATCTATAGTAAGCCGAGGGCATTCTCCAGCGTCACAGCGTTCCTGACCGCAAACGCCCCGGCATCGTTGTTGAAATAGATATAGCCGGCTTTGATGTTCTCGTTCAGTCCGGCGATTCTTTGTGCCCACTGGAAAAGCTCGTCGTCACGGTAACAACTGGAGTACAGGTCCTCGCCGCCATGGAAACGGAGATAGACGAAATCACTGGTCGCTACCAGGGGACAGCTGAAGCCAGGCATATCGAAAACACACAACCCGACATTGTGCCCTCGCAAAATATCGAATACAGCGTCATCAATCCAGGACTGATGGCGAAATTCGACCACATGCTGATATTCTCGCGGCAACGAAGACAAGAAGTCCTGTAATAACGCATCGTTGCGCTTCATGTTAGGCGGCAACTGATATAGTAAGGGCCCCAGTTTTTGTCCCAGAAAGGCAGCCCGGGATAGAAAGTTCTCCACCGCCGGGCCCAGATTCTTCAGCCTTTTTATGTGCGTGATGAACTGGCTCACCTTGACGGCAAAAATGAAGTCAGCGGGTGTGGATTCTCGCCAGGCGGCGAAAGCTTTCTCCGAAGGCAGACGATAAAAACTATTATTTAGTTCTACGGTAGCGAATTGCCGGGCATAGAATTGCAGCCATTTCGGTTTGGGCAAGTCCGCGGGGTAATAGAGCCCGCGCCAGTGCTCATAGTGCCAGCCACTGCAACCGACATAGTATCTTGCCGACATATTGCCCACCCCGATTTTTGGCAACCACATTATAGCCTTCCGCACAATTTGGTATAAACCCCCTCCCTCGAACTCCCTCCCGCCAGCGGAGGGAGGATTGTTCGGAAATGTATTGCGAGGCTTCAGTAACAGAAGAGGCCGCGCCTGGCAATCATGCCCCGAAAGTATTGACTTCGGGCCGCGATACGTACACAATAAGCATCGTGGAAATACTCGGGGTATTCCTATTTGCTCTTATAGGTCTGGCAGTAGGCAGTTTCCTCAACGTGTGCATCGACCGGCTGCCCCGAAATGAGTCCATCGTCAAGCCGCCATCTCATTGCGAAGCTTGCCAGCACCGGCTAGGCGTTAGAGACCTCATCCCCATATTCAGCTACCTCAGGCTTCGCGGTCGCTGCCGATATTGCCAGGCTGCAATATCCCCCAAATTACTCTGGGTAGAGCTTGCCACCGGCGTGATATTTGCTCTCGTCTACTGGCAGTACGGCCTGAGTCCGGAGCTGGGGGTAATGGCTTTCTACGCCTGTCTATTCGCCATAGTCTTTGTCGTCGACCTGGAGCACGGGCTCATCCTCAATAAGGTGGTTTATCCCGCCATGATCGTGGCGTTGCTTCTGGCTTTGTATCCCTGGCCCTGGCTTACCCAGATGATAGAGCCAGCGATTGCCAGTGCTGCTCTGGGCGGAGGTGTTGGCTTTGTCATATTCTTTTTGCTGGCCGTAGTCTCGCGCGGTGGCATGGGCTGGGGAGATGTCAAGCTGGCTGCTTTGATTGGCCTGGCTACCGGCTTTCCTCTGGTATTTTTCTCCATAGTTCTGGGGGCCATCCTCGGTGGCGTGGTGGCCGTGGCTCTGGTGATAGCCAAAAAGAGAACATTCAAAGAGACGCTTCCTTTCGGTCCCTTCCTTGCCCTGGCTACCATGGTAACGCTGCTCTGGGGAAGTAGCATACTGAGGTGGTACCTGGGACTGATCTAGCACCATGCTACAATGCCAAATTAAGAGGAAGGGTTTTGACATTTGGAATTTAGGTTTTGTTTGGCATTTGGATTTTGATGTTTGGATTTTGTTCGGCGTTTACCTTTTCCTGAACAGGGTGAAGAACCGGTCTTGATATTCCGGGAATAGACCCCAGCGGTGCAACTCAAGCGCCAGCTCCGGGGCCCGGGAGAGGTTACGACTTGCTTGCTCGAAAAGCTCTTCAATGTGCTCCCGGGCACCCTGGGGCACTCCACCGGCATCCATCTCCAAAAAGCCCCTGCGATTGAATTCGGCCATATTGGTGCGCACCGACCTGGTAGTTATCTCATAGATGAACATGAGCAGGGATACGTCCCATAGTTCCTCCACCCCCTTAATTATGGTGCTTAAGGGATTACTCTGCTCCTCTATGTCGGAGCTTAGTTTGTTTATCACCTGCCCGACAGGCTCGGAGACAACGTTCATCCCCCTGGGCTCGTTCTTATATCGATAGAAAATGCCCGATTCATAAGGGGTCTCCCGGGCCATCATGGCCAGGTATTTTCTCGCCTGTTCGCTGAAGCCTTCTACGTTGACCAGGTAAGCAGGGGTGACGATTTTGGGTCTTTCCGCAATCACCTTCCCGTCCCTGACCACACTGAGGTTTCCCACCAGTTCGGTCACGACGTAATAATCGATAACAGAACTGCCAAAACTATCCAGTTCTCGCCGTGGCGCCCGGATCAGTTCCGTGTGTTCCAGTGCATATTTGATTCTGTCGTCCATCTCCATAACAGACCCCAATCCAACCTGTCATTCCAAGCCCTTTTAATTTCGTCATTGCGAGTCCCGATTTATCGGGACGTGGCAATCTCCGGGATTGCTTCGTCGCCCCAATCCATTGGGGCTCCTCGCAATGACGGAGTGGCGGTGCTAGTCTCAGCCCTCCACCTGTTGCCTTTTGTTAGATAAACATTTTCACCGTGTAGAAGTTGCGCCTTACTTTGTCCTTGCCATCAATTATGCTGCCCATCTCAGTGCTATGACCGGGGACGACGTATTCCACATCAAGCTGAGACAGCTCGTCGATGCTCTTCCGCAGCAGAGCAAGGCTGCCGCCAGGGAAGTCGGTCCTGCCTACGCTGCCGGCAAACACCACGTCACCCGTGACCAAGATTTCGTCCTTTTCCAGATAAAGGGAAATGGAACCGGGAGAGTGTCCCGGGGTAAGGAAGACCCTGACAGCTAGCTTATTATTTGCCGGCCCCAGAGACAAATCGCCTTCTTTAAGATAGAAGAAGGGAGCGACCTGTGACGGACTACCGCCCAGTGCCTGAAAGAATGTCTTCCCCGTCGTACGATAATAGTCGTCCTCCTCCCGGGACAAGGTAAACAGGGCATCACTCTTTTCCACCACCAGTTCGGTGGCTTCAATGTGGTCAGGGTGGCTGTGGGTGCCAATCACCAGGCCAATATCCTTCATCTGGAAGCCGTCTCTCTCCATAGCCTCGGTCAGTGAATCGAAACAGGGCTCCCCGAGCTCATTCCTGACATGGCCGGGGTCAACCAGTACGTGCGGGCGCTCCCCCCTTAAAGCCGCGGGCAAGAGGACGGCATTACAGTTATTTCCTCTGCCTTGCCATACATAGCAGTAGAAATTATCCGCTAACGTCACAGAACTATGATAAACCATGACTATAACCTAACACTCATTTGTTGAACCTGCTCAGTATTATAGGCTAAAATGCACTGTTGAGGCCAATTGTAATTATTCTGTCAGTGCGAAGCACGGCAGCGACGAAGCAATCTAGGTGTGGGTTTCAGGGGCCGGGGATTGCTTCGCCCCCATGAATCGGGGCTCGCAAAGACGGAGGGGAGATGGCCCGCGACAACGGAAGGGGAATAGCTTGTATGGTTATGAGGCGAAGGTTTTGTCCCGGCTTTTCCCGACACTGTCGGGATGAAATCGGCATTCAGGATTTCGAGCTTAGGATTCAGGATTTCGAGTGGTATGGGTGAACTAAAGAGTGCCTGGCAGATTGCTCAAGAGAGAGCCAGCAGATTGGGCAAGCTGTCAGCCGAAGAACAGAAACAACAGGCCAGACAAAGGTGCCGCCAAATCGGTCAGGTGCTGGCACAAAAATGGCTGGACGGCTCTCAACAACCGGATATAACGGCGGAGCTAAACAAGCACGAGGCAGAAGATAGAGACATGATAAAGCAGGCTGTAATCGAGCGCCTGGCAGAGGCTATCGAATTCACAAGCGCCGAGCATCTAAATGAAGCAAGAAAAGTAATCGAGGGGATAAGCAGCTCAGGGCCCGAATTGCAGCCGGAAGCAGAAGAGCTACGCAACCTTGTCCAAGAATACGAGGAAGCCGAACGGAAGATAAGGCAGGAACTGGAAGGTGACTACAGGGAGACCCTGCACCGATTGAGGATCTCGGGAACAGCAGTGGCCGATATCAATATGGAAGCGGATCCGAAATGGCAACTGGCGCGGCAGAGGCTCGCGGAAGCTTTTGCCCCTATACTCAACGATTTGAAGCGCAAACTCACAATCCCGATGAAATCGTGAATCACGGGGCCCCCAGGGTAAGCGTCTGGTGGTAGCGCGCCCGGGTGCGGTCGTAATCGGTGACGATGCTGTGGACCCGGAAGTTCTGGGCCGTGATGCCGCAGCGGGGGTCGGTGACGTCCACGACGTCGAGGGGCTCCTGGCCGACATTTGCGGGGATGAGCAGGGTGGCGGGGGTGGCCCCCAGGGCTGCCGTCCTGAGCAGGGCGTTGGCCCGGTGCTCGGCCTCGGCCAGCGTTGCCAGGTTGGGGTCGTAGTCGGCTTCCAGGTAGTCATAGAGCTGCTGGAGGTCCCAATCGAAGACGTCGGCGATGACCGGGTCGTTGGTGGCATCCCGTCCCAGGGCGCGGGCCCGGGATGCGGTGGCTGCCTCTCCATAGGTACCCTGGAATATGGCATGCCCGGCGGTGGGGGAAGCGATGGCCGGCGCCGCGTAGGAATAGCAGGAGGCCTCGGTGGAGCGGGGGTCCTTAACGAAGGCGTCCTGGCCCAGGAAGACAAGCCGGTCGGGTACCATGCTTAAGAGGCGCCGGATGGCGGTGTCTCCCCTGGTGCCCGGCGCCAGGGTGAAGTCGGGGTAGAAGTTCAGCATGGGGTTGGACCGCGGCCAGGCTCCGTCCCGGAGTCGGATGCCAAACCGGGCCAGTATCATATAGAGGATGGCCCAGACCTCGTGCGGGGTGGCTCCGGGGCCGTTCCACCTGAGCTGATGCTGAGCGGTCCAGGCCCGGGCCAGGCCCCAGCCGTCGAGACAGTGAATAGTGAATAGTGAACGGCCAGGGGTCGAGGAATACTGCCAGGAGTCTATCCAGAAGGTGCCGGTGTCGACGGTTTCCTCGCCGGCTGGCAGAAGGGTGGTGCGATAGCCGAGCCGGAGCTGAATTTCGGCGCGAAAGCGAAGCGAAGCGAGGGCGCCGGCGCCCGGGTCGGCGTACTGGCCCTCGGAGTTGTCGAGCTCGATGACGAGATTGCCGCGCCCCGACAAGTCGGGGCTCGCAATGACACCGGCCTGCAGTTTCAGCGACATGATATCCCCGCTGATATCGATGTCGGCCAGGGGCGTCCTGGGGGCTCTCCAGATCCCGTCGGGCCGGGACATCCACCAGTGAGTAGCGTCGCTGGCCAGGCGGAGTCCGTAATCAGAGCTGACGTCGACAAAGGGCCGGGGCTCGGTGAAGGCGGTGTCGGTGAAGTGGGTATCCTTGACGACGTGGCATGTCATGGGCCGGTCATAGGCGTCGACCCCGGAATACTTCTCGACCAGGGTGATGCGGGTCTCCTCATAGTCCTGGGGAGATAGTATGGGGAAGTGGCAGTCGGGGTACTCGTACTTGACCAGGCCGGGTGTTATGGGGTCGTCGGGGACCATGGCGAAGCTCTCGATTTCCGAGAAGTAGTGCGTGGCTGATAGCGTGGACCGGTACACGTTGTAGTGGTTGTAGGGGGTATCGGACTGAAGGCCGGCCAGGACTATCTGGCACTGGACCCGGCGCGAGCTGTAGGTGGCTCCGATGCCGAAGGTGTTGGTGATGGTGTAGGGATAAGGGGGCGTGAAGGTGACAGTGCGCTGCCGGACAAACGTGTCCGTGTCCGTATCCCAGACGATAGCGGTCATCTCGTTCGTCCGGAGGGTAAAACAGATGACGTTGGGGCCGGCGGCCCAGAAGCAGGCCGCCATGGATATGACGTCGGTATAGGCCCTGAAGACGGCGTGGACCGGCCAGGTGGCCCCGTAGTCATGCGAGCGGATGTAGGCAAGCTCGTTGACCGTGTCCCGGCGGTAGAAGATATAGATTCTGGCGCCATAGGCGGCGATGGCGCAGGGACCGGCACAGTCATTGGTGACGGTGGTCCAGGGGGTGAGGGGAATGTGCGCTCCCGGGCTGACGATGTGCTGCCGATAGAGGGTGGTGCCGACGACCCTGATGCGGTGTATGTCCCCGTTGCCGTCGACGGCGATGCCGTGATGGCTGTCCGGCTCGCTGCCGGTATAGGCGCGCTCCCAGCGGAGCCGGCCTATTCCCTGCTCGAGGTCCTTGATCTCGGCCTCCAGGTAGGGCAGGCGGTGGGCGCTGTGCTGGGCGGCTTCCAGGGTGGCGGTCAGGATTTTCATGGTTTTGTCACGGTTTTGTCACGGTTTTGCCACGGTTTTGTCACGGTTTCTGTCAATTTTTTCCTCAGTCGCGGGCGCCCAGGATGACGACCCTCCCGTTCTTGCCGGCGATGGCATTGGTGACATAGAGGGTGCTGGCGTCTATGTAGGACAGCTTAAGTGTGTCTCCGACTTTCAGAAGATAGTCCTGAAGGTCAGAGTCGCCGATTAGCTGGGCACGGCCGCGCGCCTGTATGACGGCATCCTTCAGCCTGACCGGCGTGGTGGTGAAGCGCCGGACGCTGTCGTCGGTTGCGGTATTTTCCCCGCAATAAGCGTAGCCCTGGAAGGCCTCGACCTTTTTCACCCGGCCGAAGTCGTCGAATCGTGCTCTTGTTGACGCTGGTGGCATTAGAAAAGTACCTCCTTATAGTGAATAGTGAATGGTGAATAGTGGTTAGAAAAGACCTCCTTTCCGAAAGATTGTGGTGATGATGATGATGATGGCGAGCCAGGCCAGGACCCCCAGGGCCCGGCCGGCCATGTAGTAGTGGTGCTCGGCCTGAATTTCGTCTTGTAGCTTTACCCGCATTTCCTTATGCCGGGGCGGCCAGGGGCACAGGACCTCAGCGAATCCCTGGACCAGGGCATGCCACTCGGCGATGCTGTCCAGGAAGTTACTGAGCTTGATGCCCTTCAAAAAGTGGTTCATGTTTTCAGCAATCGGCTGTCAGCTATCAGCTATCAGCTCTGGCACGAGGCTAAAGCCTCGCACTACGTTTCCTCCTCCTGAGTCTCGCCTGGTAGTGGGACCCAATGGTCGAACTCGGGGTCTCGCCTGTTGTCCTGGAGGCGCTTCAGTGCTTCGATGCCGAGCTTGATGGCCTCATGGTCCTTAAGTGAGATTCCCAAGAGATAAGTGTCATGAATCTTGTTTAATGTCTGAATGGCTGTTTCTATTTTCACTTCTCCTCCCTCTTCTCTTTCATGTGCTGGCGGGTCCTGTCGATAAACCACCAGCTGATGCAGGCGGTGGCCAGGCCGATAAACCAGTGGGGGGCGTCGATGCCCTCGATAACGACCGCGGCAATGACGCCGGCGAAGATAATGGTGACAATGGGCCTGGTGGCTGCCCTGGCTACTTCCGCTACTGGACTTCTGCTCATCACTCTCCCTTAAAATCGTGCTATTTTGGCCCTCAGAGCGCCGGGAAAGGGGTTGTTTTCGGTTTAGGCGAAGAGTATGTCCAGGCTGTGGGTCACCGCTCCCAAGGCAACCCCATGTACCTCCATCTGTTGTGTGAACAGATTTTTGCCAATAATGGTCTGGTTACAGATATAGCTGCTATTCCCAAAAACATTCAAGAATTATATGATATTACACTCAAGCGTATTACTAATGGCGGTTCTGATCAAAACGCATATCATGTTCTTTTGCTCCTTGCAGAAGCCAAGGCCCCTCTTACTCCTGCAGCCATGGCTGAACTTTTGGATATAAATCAGCTTCAGGCAGAACATGCGGTGGATCAGGTCAGGGAACTGCTGCATGAGAATGAGGAAACCACAGAGAACAAAGGTTATCAGCTGTTCCATGAGTCATTACGGGAATGGCTGCTGGAATATTACCAAAAAGAATGCCGGGAAATGGCAGGCCGTCTAACTGAGTTTTGCTTTCATTGGACCCGAATAAAAGACGATAACGCCCGCAGCTATGCCCTGGCCCATGCAGCTGAACACCTATTTGACCTGGGGGATCACGAGCAAATGTGGGTCTTGATGAACGATCAGGCCTTTCGCGATACCCAGATTCAGACCTTCAAACAATATCAGCCTGCCTTTCATTCCATCCAAAAGGCCATTGACCTATACATCAGCCGCAATGGGCAAGAGGAAACCGATGACCCGCGCCTGTGCTGGCTGGTGTTAAGGGCAGGTGAGCTTGGCCATCAGGCTAAGACCGATATCCATGAGGCCTTTGAATGGATAGAGAATAGGGATTTGGATGATCCCGGACGTATTGAGGATGCCTTGGAAAGGCTTTCAGTGCTGGATGAGGAAAATTTCTTCAAGGCTGTGGTGTACATGCTTTGGCTGGAAGCTGATCGCCAAGCTACGCTCCCTAGTGGTAAGCGCTATCCAGAATATGCCTGCAGAATATTAAAAAAGGCTGAAAGGAAGATCCATGATAGTGGCGATAAGTTAGATTGGTCCTGTTTCCTAAACCCTGAATTTATGGCTTGGTGGACGCGGAAAATAAGTGATGTGTTCCCTGGTATAGACGAGGAAATTTTTGTTAGTTTCATAGGAGATTTGAAAAGATTTGAGCTAAAACATTTTTGCTTTCAATTGAGTTTACAGCTAAAGAAAAATGTTAGATCAAGTATTTTTAATATATTGGTTAAATTGACTAAAAGAATAGAAGATGATTCTGAAAAGAATAATCTACTCGTCTCTATCGTTTCAACATTGAAAGAGGCTGGTGAATATTGTGAAGCGCTTAAAATATCTGAAAGGATTAAAAATAGATGGTTGAGTTCCAAATTAATTACTACCATTGCCTCCTCGCTAGCAGAGGCAGAAGAGTATCAAAAAGCACTGCAGACAACAGAACGGATTGAATA
>JAWOFK010000011.1:0-8710 GCA_046497565.1 Dehalococcoidia bacterium | reverse complement strand
ACAGTGCCCAGCAGGTCGGCAATATCCCCGGGATCTGTATCTACGAGCCTCTCCCGCAGAGCCCTGTATTCCTTGTTCTCCAGCAGGGCTTTGAATGTGCTCTCATCCAAAGCCTCTGTTGGTATTCTCCCGATATACTGTTCGCTCATGTTACAGACAAACAAAAAGCCCCACGTCCGGTGGGACGCGGGGCCCAAACGCCTCAATCAGAAACCTATTCTAAGGCAAGTCCCACCACCGAACGAAAATGCCAATCTGTCGCGGTTTATGGTCTGGGTCTGGTGATGATCTCGTTTCCATACCTTGTATCTCGTTCCGTGGACGATTATAGTCCTCGCGTATAACCGTGTCAATACGGAAAGGATTCCTGGTCGAATTGCGCCGACATTCAAACACTCACCTTCCAGCAAGTATAGCTCCACCACCTGTGCTGCGCTTGTTAGGGAAGATTCAGTGTCCATTTTGCTTCTTCTAAGGCGCCAGTCCTTTCATTTTGTTTCGCGTTCTAGTACTATTACAAGTCACCTGCTTAAGAAGGATTCTGCGTATGAATATGAAGCTACTGATTGGCCTGCTGGCTTTGGGCGTGACAATGCTGGTGGTAGGCCTGGTGATTCACTTTGTAGGCTTGCCCTAGCTCAATCGCCCCGCCAATTTCTCAGCCTTTTACTCGTTCAAAGTGCTTGTTCTGCGAATGTCTAGCAATGCCATTTGTCGCGTCACACCCAACTCGACAGCACCAGTGCCATTGTGTTAAGTTACAATCAGCGGGTAAGTCCTGTGTTAAGTGTGTCACCGGAAGGCGGCATAAACTAGCTGTAAGCTAGTCGCCCGCAGGGGCCGCTTTTTCATTTCCCAAAATCTCGTATCAAGCTTTACCACACGCAGTTACACTTAATATTCCTATAATCCATCCCCAGCTTTGTCCACATTGCCAGAGTTTCTTTGCAAAGGGCAACCTCTTGATAGTTATAACGTTCTTTTAGCCAATTTATAATTGTGGCGTACATCTCATAGCGAGTATTGAATTCCACTTTCTTCCCCCAGTTGGAGTTTTCTTTCAGATATTCCTGCCAGCTTTTATCTGCAGCTCCATTTATTGTAGTCTGCAGCCCCCGAAGCGACCCCAAGGTAATTCGGGCGGGAACAAAATTTGCAAAAACTTGATCGACAAGATTTGTATAGTGCGCCTCCCAGTCTAATACTGGTACCATAGGGTCAATCCTTATCCTAACCTCATAGCCCGCTTGGCTGAGTTTCCGACCTGCCTCGATCCTTCTACTAACGGGTGGGGCACCTTTCTCCCACCTTTTCGCTACATCATCCGCATTAAGACTAAAGCTCATGATAACTTGATTATGTGGGTTAATCTCTAGCAAATTCCTTATATTGTCGGACTTGGTTACAAATAGTACCTTGTGCTTGTTCTGCTGCTCAAACAGAAGAATTATAAACTTGGAAAAGGGCTGGTCTCCCCCTTCCCACATTAGGGAGTCGGCTATCTCGCCGGTATTGAGCACTTCAGGAATTGTTGCTTCGCTAAGAAACTTCTTCGTATGTAATTCAATTTTCCCATAATCTTTAATTACAGGCTTGGTGCCAGTGGGCAAGAACCTGAAAGTGCCTTTTAGGTAACACCAAGCACAATCAAAGGGGCAGCCATACCCCCATTTCAACTCAAGAAAGTGTGGGCAAACAACGCTTGTCTCCTTGAGAGGCAATGGCGTCTTATCAAATCTCTTTATGATTGAGCCATCTCCGACTTGATGAACGAGCAGGCCCTTGGACCCGTCCAATGACAAGTACTCTCTCAGTGCGACCTTAGGGTGTGACATTTACCTTCTTTTCTCAAATCTGGTATTAAGGTGCAAAAGTAATTATGCAACCCTCTGGGTACGTTCCTCTGCGGCGGTCTTTGCCATCCAATCGCTCCACTTTGGTAATTTTTGGAGGAATGGTTTCATACTCGAGTATATTTAATGCTCGTCTTAGATGGCGCTCTATACAAATTGGATGCCATGCAAGGTCATTCTCTACAAGTATCTGCTTTGAAACTGCTTGTTCGCGATGAGACTGACATATCTGATCTGCCAGATCTTTTGAGTATTCTTCATCATAGATTGGGGTACCAAACAGACGCTGTTGCTGTGGATCGATTGAGTCGAAATACTGGAATTCCCCGATAGGCGAAGCGCTCCACATAGCTCGCTTCATTGCCAACATTCCCTTCCAGTATCTAGTGGCAAAGAAAAGATAATATTGCGTCTGGTTTTGTTTGTTCACCATACGAAAGGGATGGCCTTTCCAACCTAGATTTTCCAATGCCTTCTGATAAGCTTCCATTAGGTAGCTTTCCTTTTGACCCGGATCAGCAATGCGCAGAGCCTGATGCCAGATATCATTACCGTAAAGCTCGTCTAAATACTTGTGCTTGCGGGGATCTTGCAAGAACCACTCATTAAGAGATTGATAATTAAATGTAATCAACACTTCAGATCTGCGCTGCTGAGCAAGCCGACCGATAAGGGACATGGGAAAACCAGTGGGGCCGAATGGGTCTATGAATACGAAAGAGGGAGCCAATCTTAAATTTTGCTCCTCAATCTTAGACAAGACAATATTGAAAACTTCTCCAAAACTGGCACAATATGTTTCTATTCGAAAAGCGCTGGGTAGCTGAGGTTCAAGCTCACGAATCTTTCGTCGCAGGTTTTCACATCTTGCTTCATCTTTTTCAATAAAGAGGAATACTAAATCCATGCCGGAACGCATAAGTTTATGTTTAAGGGCATGGTCTCGAGCTACTTTAAGAGCAATAATAGGAGAGCCGTCCTCCTCTCCCATATATTCCCCAGGCCCAGCGAAACCATCAACGTAAAGCAGCCTGAGATGCACTGAAGCCAAAATAGGGAACCAAGCACCAAGGTAGTATTTCAATATCTCGTGCTTAGCTTTAGTGTGTGAAGGAATAGGCCAGATCGTGCCAAGCTTCTCACTCATTTATCACCTATTTTGTAGCCTCTTGCCAGAGTTGGTGAAGGAGGCGCTGGCGAAGTCTGGGGTCGAGGATGAAGCCGAGATGGTCTTCAAAGACTTCGTCAGTCTTTTGCTTTAAGTTTTCCAGTTTAGGGACGATCTCTCCCAAATAATCTTCATCTTTGGGTATCTTAACGCTGTCCAGTCCAGCTTCCAGCCAAACCTTAATGTAGCGGGCTTCTGTTTCTGAGTCACAATCTATGTGTTCTCTGCCTGCGGAAAGTCGCCAGCCAAAGAGTTCTTGCTCTAATTTAACTTCGCCCGAAACTCTGGGCAGGCTTTTGGTGCGTAAAGGCTTATGGGGCAATATCTTTTCCCGGTAGAACTTTCCCAGGGTATCATCGCCGAGCTTATCCGTTACTGTCTTGATTAGAAGGTCAATGTTTATTCCTTCTCTGGTCTTTTGCCTCTTGCCAAAGCTCTTGGCTCTTCCAAAACGTGCTTTCGCAAGATTCGCAAGCTCGTCGTACAGTTCCGAAATAATAGATTCGCGCTCTCCAGGCTCTTTAAATCCAAGCGTCTCTAGAAGCAAGCCATCTAAATCGTGGCGTTCTTTCTTTTGCATCTCATCGAATATTGACTCCACTGGTCTACTGTAAAAGGCTTGAAAGGCAGCCAAAATTTTTGTCTTCAAAGGCTCCGAAACTTTTGAAGGCTCTATGACTGGTAATTGGCAAACCTCCTCCACTGTAGCTTCAATTGCTCCCAATCCCATGGCAGCTCTTTGGAATTCAAGCTGAAGACTCGTGAAAGATGAATTTAGACAACAGGCAATCAGCATTTCATCGCTGGGTTCTTTTGGATAGATGTTATAGAATCTCTGATTTGCTAGGGTTGGCATGTCGCACATGTAATGTCTATGGTAACGATCTATTGCCTTCTGCCACAAGAGACGAGAAGGCTGAACATCAGGTAACTGATACCAATACCTTCGCGCCGAGCAGGTTAATGTATGGGATGGTACCATTCGCTTTCCCTTTCCCATATCGTATAGCCTCGTTTCTCCGTGTTTAATATACGCCTCTATATGTTTGTTTCTGAGATTCTTCCTAGGCATATCAATTACCACCGCTCGTGTTTTAATATCAGCCTCTCGGATTCGGATGCTGCGGAAATCATCAGGGTTGCGGGTAATAGGTGCTAAGTATTGGCTTTCGATGAGCCAGCGAGTACCATCACCGCTTTTAACGAGCCTTAGACCCTTAGTTTTAAGCGCCTCTCGTCTTTGCCCTGTAATCTTCTCGACCTCTCCCTCACCTAGGAAATCAGTAGAATCCTCAACATAGAACCAAGGGTCGGCACCAGTAGTGAAGCCACGTCTCACATCGGCAATTTCCCTCAATGGAATCAGCTTTCTTTTACCCTTCTCCAGAATTTTGAAGAAAATCTCCGGCGCCCTGAGATATTTACCCCACTTAGCACCAAGGTATTTCCCAGTTCCCTTATCGAATCCCTCTTCCCAGAGCTCTTTCTGTGATTTGGAAAATATACGTAATTCCTCATTCTGGTAAAACTGGGAATGAGCCATGATAGTCTTTACCAGCTTGTCGATTTCATTTAGCCTCTCATTTTGCTTTTGCCACATTTCCTGAGCCGGGGGGATGAAATAGCTCAAGGGTTTAAACAAATAGACGAAGCGGACAGGGTTTTCATCCCGGTCTCTCTTATCCTTACACTTCTCCAATATAACAATGCAAGTGTTGACATCGGCTTCCTCAAACCACCGCTCCACCTTGGACTCGATGATGGCGCCGATTTTGTAGTTATTAAGGAAAAATTCCTGAAGTCCTTTGCCGTAGTCCACATCCAGCCACGAGTTAGAGACAATGAAACCAAATCTGCCACCATCCCTCAAGAATTTCATACCATGGACAAAGAAGTAAGCGTGAATACCCGCCCTCTTTGAAATTTCGGCAATTGTTCTACCAGTGTTATCTTTGAGTGCTTTATCTATGATTCCCTGTTTGTATTCCTTGATCTCAGGAGCAATTTCTGGCATCTCCTCTTGTCGAGTATAAGGAGGATTACCCACTACACAATCGAACCAACGAGGATAGGTGACTTCTCTCTCTTTTATGCCTAGTGTTTTCGCTATGGCTTTCCTTGCTTTCGTTGGTAGTTCAAAGCCTCCTTCTGTGCTCAAGAGGTTGAAGAAATCTTCTTGCAGTATATTGGGATAGTTCTTATCTACACTTAAATCTCTGATAGCCAGGTTTATGGTGGAGAGGTGGGCAGGAAACTTGGCGATGTCAGTACCCCACAAAGTCTTCAAGACATCTTCATGCTTTAGAAACTGGTTCTTCAGCTTCTTATGATGATAAGCTCTCACTAAAAATGTGCCGGCGCCACAGGCGGGGTCGAGGACTTTGTTATCCTCATGTCTGAGACAAAACTTGAGAATGATATCCACGACATCAAGACTGGTGAAATACTGGCCAAGGTTGTGCCGTTCATCTTGAGGAATAAGCCTTTCGAAGATTGGGCCGATGACGTCGCCTAGCTTTGAGAAGTCATATTGTTTCAGAATGTTCACTAACTCCCTTATTTCCTTGACCACACCTTCGTCATCGGGAAAGGCAATAGCATCAATGAAATCTGTGGTGTAAATAGTCTCATAGTCTATCTTGAGAACATCATTGAAATAACCCTGAAGGGTTGACTGTAATATGGAGCCTCTGGTGAGGCTTGCTGGAACCTCCAGTGGGTCGAGTTGGTGTGGACGCTTAGCCTGGAGCACATTGTAGAACAGGATTTTATTGACCAGGAGATAGGCGGTCTGCCTTGCTGCCTTATCGAAATCCTGAGACTGCCATGCAAAACTCCATCCCTGAAGGATGAACCACTTGCCGAGCTCTTTAGCAAACGTGTTATCTTTGTGGCAACGGTTATCAATAATTACGGTGTAGTACTTAGAAAGCCTTCTTATCTTGTCCTGAAGCCTGTATATGAGTAATTCGTCAATCGCTTGTCTTGGTTTCGCTTTCTTGCCCGAGTGAATCTCATAGAGGTCGGTGAGGAAACGCTCTAGTCCTGGCTTAATGGCATTCTTATACCTTGGCTCTTCTATAAAATCTAAATTCTCGATTTGAGACAGGAAATACTTGTCCTGGATTTGTTCTTCTAAGGGTACTAAGCTATTGGCTTTCTGAGTATCAAACCAGATGAGATGCTGGAAATTGGATGTAGCAAAGTATTTAGCCCGGCTTCTAGTAGCTTTCTTTCTTGCTGGCTCCTTGAGTTCCTCCTCATCGAAGGGATCAAAGTAAGGCTGCTTCATCTCAATAAGGCAAAGGATGTCTTGGCTGGTAGGGCCCTCAGAAAGAATGATATCTGCCCGTTTTCTATCACCCTCTTGACTTGTTTCGACTTCAGCTTGACCTAGAGGTAAGCCTTTCTCTTTGATGCTGTTATTTATCCACTCAGCGATCTTAGCGGCACATGTCCATTCTGTCCTATGAATAGCAGTGCTGAAAGGACTGGGAACTCGCGTCTTGCCCCTGAGTTCAGACCTCTTCATGCTCTTTCAATACCTCATTTACGATTCGTCGGGCGACTTCGAAGGCGGCGGCAATGCGAATGATTTTGGTATCGCCAAGCCCTTTTACATCCAGGAGCTTTTCCAAGGGCTGGTTAGCCATGCCTTTGAAGCCGCCAAACCGTTGTAAAATCTCCTCGGCAATCTTTTCCGCTGGCTTCCCTTTAACCCCCGGAGCAATGAGGATGGACAGAAGCTCGGCATCGGTCAATGTTTCGGCACCCAGCTCTCGGAGCTTACCACCGGGGTGCTGCCATCTTTGCGGCTTGTTCGTCATGTCGCAATTCTTTCAGTGGAACGCGCTCTAATAAATACTAAGCGTCCCCGGATACATTTTATCATCATGTGAAGGTATTATCTCTAGTAGCGATTCCAGCGGGCGCTATGCGCGCTGGCAATAACATGGTTGAGTGAGCCGGAGATATTGACATGCTTGGCTATATAGGCTATGATGGTTATCAATATAGCCAGTATTTCGGAGGAGGCAACACGATGCCAAACACAGCCAGCAGGTCAAGATATTTTTTAGATGTAGACCCACAACTCCGCAACAAGGTTAAGGCGTTTGCCGCTTTGCAGGGAAAGACTATGAAACAGTGGCTAACTGAGGCCATAATCGCCAAGCTAGAGGATGAAACCGATGTCTCTGAAGGCTTGGCATCCCTGGCGGATGGCGAGGGCACGATGTCTTTGGGTGCCTATCTTGAATCCCGGCGCTAACTCAATGATGTACAGGATTGAACTAAGACGCCTGGCACAACGCGCACTAGACAGATTGCAAAAGGCTGATTTTCAGGCAGTAGTTGAAGCCGTGAACGACCTGGCACAGACGCCTAGGCCGAGACGTATCGAAAAGGTCAAAGGTACGGACCTGTGGCGAATCCGACAAGGTGATTACAGAATAGTCTACGCCATTGATGATAACCAACAACTCGTAACCGTTGTACACATCGGGCATCGCCGAGAGATATACAGGTCGCTTTGACTCAGTGATACACAGATCTGCCAGCGGACGGACATGGCTCAGCCACCTCGATTCCCTGAGCCGTGGAACTCTCCTACCTGGCCATCAGCGTCCGCAGCAGCTTCTGCTTTTTGCGCGGGTCCGGTATGTTCTCCCATATGCATTCGACACCGGATGTACCTGCCGTTGATACGAAAATATCACCGCAATTGTAAATGCGCTGCCTGAGACTAATCTTCACCCTGATATCCTGTACCCTGCCCAGCCGGTTTTCATAGAGCTCTTTTGAGAATATGCCCTTGAGCACTATTATTCGGTTTGCGGTCAGGGCGTAGACAATAGAGCGCCATCTAACATATCCGATCAGACCTATTGCCACGCCTACAACAATCAGTGCTGCGCCGGGGATTTGCCAGCTAAGGACAATCAGCATAGCGGAGCCGCCTGCAAGGAAAAGGAGAGCCACCAGAATGTGATTGAAAAACACCCCCATCTTGCTTGGATGCGTCTCAAATACGATTCTTTCATTCTTCTCCATCATGTCCATAGGAATCATTCTGGGTGCCTCATACGTGGGGACATCCTCACCATATTCCTCCTGGCGCTGAGAAGCAGTCTCCACAGTGTCCTCCTCTAGACGGGCTCCGCAGTACTTGCAGTATTGACTGGACTCGTCAACTTCCCTGCCACACTTCGGACAATACATGTTACTACTCATTCGTATTAAGAAAGCCGGCATTCCGCAATATTTCGGTAAGTCTATTCGTGTCCACAGGCCGTGTCAAGGGGAATCACTCTGGAAGGCACCTAACTCGCTACGGTCAATGAAAGCCGGGCGATTAATTCACGGAATACAATGGAAGAGAGCTACTATGGCAAGTGTCCCGCTGAACGCTGGGTTGATGCTAAGAATGCGCCTGACTGGCCGTCGGGCATGCTGCTATTACACTATTTCAAACTAGTGTCGCCATTGGACAAAGATCTGTTTGGTAGGCTGAATGAACAACGCTGCTGCTTACCGTGTTCTAGGTTACCCCTGCGGGTGTCGCATTCTTAATCGTGATGGTGGGATCCGGAATTCGTTTCGGAACAGGAAGACCGCGCTGCTTGAGCAGTGCGACATGATCTTCCATTCCCCACTTCGCTCTGTAAAGGCAATCTTCCACCGAAGTCCC
>JAWOFK010000008.1:0-15425 GCA_046497565.1 Dehalococcoidia bacterium | reverse complement strand
TGGTAAGCCCGCCAGGGCAGTTATTCCTGAGTTCGTCGGCTCGGCCTCGTAATGAAATGGTAGAACCCCTTGTGCTCGCATTTGCTCACCTCATTGGTGATAGTTTTTTGTCCTGCTTCCATTATAGCCTGGCTTTGACCTACGTACCAACCAGGGTCCCAGACTCTATTTTTGATGGTGAATCAGGGGCTGGATCCTGAAGCCGCCGGCGAGGTGCGCCGGTTGATACGCAGGTTGGGAGATGCCGGGTGCACTATCTTTCTTTCCACACACAATCTCAGTGAGGCGGAGCTGCTGTGCAATCGCATTGCCGTCATCCATACCAGACTTCTGGCCCTGGATACCGCTGAGAGTCTGCGCCGGCGCTTCTTCCGGCGCGAGCTGGTCGTGGAGTTACAGTCGCCCGACCCGAACGTTGCAGCGGCGGTGAGAACGTTATCGTTTGTCCAGGAAGTAAGGGAAGAGGGAACTCGCCTCAGTGTCGACCTCATAGATCCGGAACGTAACCGTCCTGAGCTGGTGAGAGCCATTGTTGAGGCAGGCGGGAAGGTTATGACGGTTTCTGAAGAACAGTATACGCTTGAGCAAGTCTACCTCAGGCTGATGGAGAAGGAGAAGGTCAGTGACAGTCAGGCGTATTCGTAACATCCTGCGCAAGGAATGGGAGTTGCTGTTCACCGACCCGAACAGCGCTCTTTTCGTGACGCTGCTTCCGCTTTTGATTGTAGGACAGGCTGTTTTGTACATCTGGCTTGCGTTCAGATTCGGCGGTGAAGGTATGCTGGGAAGCCCGGTATTTCAGACAGCGCTGGCAAAGCTGTTACAGGCTATTCCCGAGGCAGCTGGTCTCCCGGCTTCGGAGCAGCTCCTGGTGCTATTGCTTAGCCAGTTTCAGTTCTTTCTACTGCTCATCCCGGTCATGATTGCTGTTGGCATAGCCACCTTTAGTATCGTTGATGAAAAGCTTACGGGCAGCCTGGAAGCCCTGCTGGCAACACCGGTCAGGACCTGGGAGCTTCTCCTGGGCAAGGCGCTGGCCGGGGCAATACCCGCACTTGTGATGACGTGGATTTCCGCAGGGTTCTTCCTGCTGGTGGTCACTCTGCTGGGATGGGGCAATCTCAGTCGCCTCGTGCTTACACCCAGCTGGTTTCTTGTCCTCTTTCTGCTCACGCCAGCGGTTGCTATTCTCAGCTTCATGCTTGGGGTTGTCGGGTCTTCGCGGGCAAAAGATGCGAAGGGTGCTCAGAACATGTCAGTGATCATCGTTCTGCCCATCCTGGCGCTCATTGGCATTCAGGTTACCGGAATCGTCTGGTTTACTCCTTTGCTGACCCTGGTGCTGGCATTGGTAATTCTGGGCGTGGACTACATCGCCCTGCGCGCGGCGGTGCGTCTTTTCCAGCGGGAATCCATCGCCATCCAGTGGCGATAGTACTGGAAGGCGAACACGCCGTTGAATTGCTAATCCGGCCTTGTTGTACCTTTTGGAGGATTGTCGTGTCGATATTTCGGACCTCGACGTCTTGGTGCACCAGAATATGTGGTATCATGTTGACCGCTCGGGGAAACAAACATGATAGAACTGCCTGAAGCTGCCGTTCTGGCCAAACAGAGTAATGAGGCTATCGGCGGGAAGAAGATCCAGAATGTTATTGCTGCTCAAAGCCCGCACAAGTGGGCCTGGTATTGCGGTGACCCGCAGCAATACAGGAGTCTCCTGACCGGTAAGGTAATCGGCCAGGCCTTGAGCTATGGCGGGCAGGTAGAAATAACAGCTGGCGATGTGAAGCTGCTGTTCAGTGACGGTGTGAATCTACGCTACTACAGCAAGGGTGAACAGCTACCGGACAGGCACCAGTTATTACTTGAGTTCGATGACGGTTCGTCCCTCGTGGGTTCGGTTCAGATGTACGGTGGTCTATGGGCTTTTCACGAAGGCGAATTCGATAACAAATACTACCTCATAGCCAAGAAGAAGCCATCTCCCTTGTCCGATGATTTCGACCAAGCCTGTTTTGACTCTCTATTTGATGAGGCCGCTTCAAAATTGTCACTGAAGGCGTTTCTCGCGACGGAGCAAAGGATACCCGGGCTCGGCAACGGTGTCTTGCAGGATATCCTGTTATACGCGAGAATGCATCCGAAGAAAAAGGTTAATATACTTTCTGATGAAGATAGAGAGGTGTTGTTTAATTCTGTAAAGACTACAATTCTTATGATGGCATCCAAAGGAGGGAGGGATACTGAGCTGGATTTATTCGGTAACCCCGGAGGCTATGAGACCATATTGTGCAAGAACACTGTCAATAAGCCCTGTCCCGTTTGCGGAACGATAATCAAGAAAGAAGCCTATATGGGCGGTAGTATCTACTATTGTGGGAAATGTCAGGAATTGTGAATATTTTCCATGAGGATAAGGGCTATGAACCACGGAACCAAACGGCTTGCCTACTATGAGCTTGCCTGGACTGAACCCATACTCGCTCCACCGGATGAGTATACCGAAGAAACAGAGTTGTTAATTAATGCCATCAACGAGCATTCAGCAAACCAGGTAAGAACGTTACTTCACCTCGGTTGTGGCTCTGGCGGCAATGATTACACCTTTAAGAGGCATTACAGGGTAACCGGCGTAGATATTAGCCCGAAAATGCTTGAGATTGCCCGAGACCTTAACCTGGAGGCAGTTTATCACCACGGTGATATGCGAAAAATAGAACTGGGGGAACTGTTTGATGCCGTGGTCGTGCCGGAGTCTATCGACTACATGAGGACTGAAAACGAACTATATAACGCTATGATAACGGCGCAAAAACATCTGAAACCGGGCGGGGTATTTCTCGTTGTGGCAAACATAGCGGAACAATTCAGCCAGAATAACTTTGTCTATACTGGTTGTCGAGAGGATATCGAAATCACACTTTTTGAGAATAACTATATCCCCGCATATCCCGGAACAACCTATGAAGCGACACTTGTCTACCTGATCCGCCGCGAAGGCAAACTGGAGATTTATAGCGATCGTCATATTCTGGGACTTTTCAAGCTCCAGACATGGCTTGACCTCTTGAAAAAGGCTGGATTTGACATCCTGAATCAGACCAATATTGACCACGCCTACGACCGCTTTATAGCCGGAGAGGGCAAATATCCACGTTTGATGTTTGTTGGCAGAAAACAGCTTCGATAAGAATATTGTGCTAAAAGAGCATACCGAATACTGGAGGCAAAAATGAAACAATGGTATGAAACGCTATTCGAGAACTACGGGCAGAAATATGACAGTGAAAGCTTTACCCAAGGAACAACGGGGGAATGTGATTTCATCGAGCATGAGATAGGCTTCGACAAGTCCGTAAGAATTCTGGACATCGGGTGTGGGACAGGACGGCACTCAATTGAATTAGCCAAACGAGGTTACAATATCACGGGGATAGACTTATCTGACTCGCAGCTTGCCAGAGCCAGAGAAAAGACAGAGCAAGAGGGGCTCAAAATTGATTTCCGGAAATATGATGCCAGGGACTTGCCCTTCAATAAGGAGTTTGACCTGGTGATAATGCTTTGTGAAGGCGCCTTCCCGTTGATGGAAACCGATGAGATGAACTACGAGGTACTCAAGAATGCGACAAAATCACTGAAAGAACATGGGAAGCTGATTTTCACCACGCTCAACGGACTTTCCCCCCTGTATCATTCAGTTGAAGAATTTTGCGCTTCTACCTCAGAGGAAGGCAATGCTACTTACAGGAGCAATACATTTGATTTAATGACATTTCGCGATTACAACATAACAGAGGTTGAAGACGATGATGGCAATAAAAAGGAACTGGAGTGTAATGAAAGATACTATGTACCGAGCGAGATTACTTGGCTGCTGCAAACGCTGGGATATACAAAAATTGAAATCTTTGGGGCCAAGCTCGGAGCTTTTTCCAGAAACGCTAAGCTGACCACCGAGGATTTTGAAATGCTGGTTATCGCTGAAAAATAATGACGGTGAATTAGGAGGAGCAGAATCGAAGCAGAAACCTGCTGCATGTTATAGACTTACCACGTGACCTAGACATTCCTCGGTTTTGTGACCTATCCCCAACCAGCGGAAATTCGTATTGTCACCTGCTAACCCCATAGTCTGTCCTCGGTCACATATAGTAATTCATTGACGGTTCACGCTATACTCCATCACGATTTACTCAACCTGCAGGCACAAGGTGGAACTTTCAGAAATAGCACATTTATCACTTCCTACCCGGGAATGGATGGAACGCGAAAAACGAAAAGCATCTCAGACAAATCGATTCACATGGTAATCATTACGCATTGGCAAAAAAGAAAGACGTTTGGGAGCAAAGTGAGATGCTCTTTTCAACATCTCAGTCGTCCCTCGCAACAAGCGAGAATAACTGTACCCGATTCCAGGAAGTGATAGCCAGGCCAAAGAACACGCCCCCTTGAGAGTCTGGTCTCAAGGGGGCAGAGTGTGTGCTGTGTCAGCTTGGTTCATGCTCTGAAGCCTGGGCACCTAGTTGCCAGTTACAGAGATATCGTCAATATACCAGTAGTCAATATTCCAGCTATTTCCGTCGAAAACCCAAGCGAGCTGGAACGTTTGTCCGTCGTAGGCGCTCAAATCAACCGTAACCGTTTCAGGTCCAATATTGCCTGTCGGATTTATTGACCAGGCATCTACCCAGTTAGACCCACCGTCTGTTGACACCTGTACTTCTAAGGCATAATCGTATCCGGCATAATCGTCAACAGCATGTTTAAAAGTAAGTTCAAGGCCACTATTCGTGCTGGCATCAATCAAGGGTGTTACTAATCTGGATGTACCGTCTAACAACGGGGCCCAACAAAATGCCATTTCTGGGGAAGTTCCACCGGCATACGTACTTGTGTCAACATACCAATTCGGACTTGTATCTACCATTGTTCTAGACCACCCAGCCGGGATTTCACCTGAATATACATCGGTGAAGTCTTCCTCAAAGACTGAACCGCCGCCGTTCTGGTCTCCAACATAGTCAGCGTATGAATAGGTTAATGGTTCAATGCCCAGTCCGTTAGAAGTTATAACCTCATTGAGGAAGTCCAGGACTGCCTGCCAGTAATCCGGATTAAGGGTTTCAACTTCTTCACCCGGTTCTCCTGCCAACAGGTATTTGGATACTCCGTCGAAATCCGTCTGAGGTCCCATATTAGCAGCCGTTAGCTGGATCAGGTTGATGAACGTCTTGTTCTTTCCTTTTCCAATTGATTGATTTGCTTCTAACCCCTCGGCTTCTAGAATAATCTCTGCGATATTTGGAGCAGCCATGGATGGAATAACCGCAACTGATGACCTTTCCGTCAGTGCGAATGCAAGGTTGTCGTCTATGGAACACTCGTTTTGGAGAGCATTGTAGGTACCGTCTGGCGAGGACCACCATAGAAACGAACCGTTGTCGAGGCTACTAGTACTCTGTATAGATATCCAGCCTGCTTCCAGGAACACTGGCCTCGACAAGTCGAAATCGAAGCGATATACATAGCCAATCCAGCCAGTGTCAACGTAAATCGTAAATGCCGGAACGACATCAGAAAACTGGTCTACTACGTTCCCGGGAGAGCCGGCATTGTCTTCATAAAAAGTAATCTGGAATTGCATCCCCGAAGGGTCACCAGGAGTAAACGAATCCCAGATTAAGTCACATCCGTACCAGTGAACGTCACCTATATCGGCGGTGACTCCCGAGAAGTCATCCATGCACACATATCCTGTGGCCGGGTCACTCGTATAAGCTGACCAAGATCCGCTAGCATCACTGGGCGCCTGCTCAAATAGTATGTCACCGTCAGCGCTAACCGGGGCAGCAAAAGCAAGAAGTGCAAAAATCAGTACTAAAGGCCAAACAGTTCTAAGTAATCTTATCATTTTTGATTCTCCTTTCGTTCATGAAGTCTATAAAATTGTCACGTTTTAGATTCTCTTGTCCCTGCCGTTGCCAATAATTCAGCAGGTTTTAAGTCCGTCGACCCCGGACACTCCAGCGGTGTTTCATCCACGCGCATGGAACTCCTGGTTCACACTCCTTCAACACGTCGAATCCATAATCAAAGCTTGGGTCACTTCTCAAGCTCTTCACCTATTACTTGCAGCAAATCAGAGGTCGATAGCTCCCGCAGCTGCCGACCCGACCAGATCTTGACAAGATTGATATCCGGGCCTACGCCGATCAGCACCAGGCCAGGATGCCTTTCCATCATACGAAAGGCCGCCTCAGGGCGGCTGGCTTCAAGGTCGAACAGAACTACATCCGGCGCCAGCGCTTCCATCTCATCTTCATCATGTGATGGAGGCAGAGATAGCACTTCGTATCGGGACGATTGACGCAGGCTGCAATCAAACGCTCCGATGATTACGCTGTTACCATAGAGGACGATTCGGCGCTTTCCCATCTGCCTTCTCAATCTCCTGATCTAACTACAATGATACGAGAAGAGGAGAATGCCTACAATGTCCCGGCGGACAGAAAAGGGACAGTCTCTCAAGAATAAGAGACTGTCCCGCGGGACAGTGCCGGTGTCGACGGCCCTACCTGTTGGCCTCGCTATCCTTCCAGCCCATCCGCCCGGCGTAGGCCAGGACCTGGGCGCGGTTGTCCAGGTGTAGCCGGTCCATGATCTCCGCCATGTGATACTTGATGGTGCGCGGGCTCAGAAACAGCCGGGCTCCCACTTCCTTATAGGATAGCCCCTCTGAGACCAGCCTCAGCACCTCGATCTGCCGCCGGCTCAACACGCTCCTTGCTGCTGCCTCAGCGGTATCTCCCGGGCCTAGCGAAGAACTGGCCACCGCGGGACTGCTCATGCGAGCGAACTCATCCAGAAGTTTGGCAGCCAGTCCCGGGGAAAAGGGTGGGGTACCCTGCTGGGCCTGATCGAGTGCCTCGACCAGTTCTGCAACGTCCATGCTCTTCAGAAGGTAGCCGCAGGCGCCGCACTTGACCGCTTCGAACAGATCCTTGTCGTCAGCCGAAGTGGTCAGGATGACAATCCTTGCCTCGGGCATTTCCGCCTTGATCAGGCGGGTAGCTGCCAGGCCATCGCACCCGGGCATGCGGATATCCATCAAGATCACGTCAGGCTTGAGCTTTCGCGCCAGGGCTACGGCCTCCAGTCCATCAAGAGCCGTACCCGCCACTTGTATGCTGTGCGCCTCCAGCAGGTTTTGCAGCCCCTCCAGCATCAGGCGGTTGTCATCGACGAGCAATACTCTCATGAATTTCCTTTCCCCTGGCCCTGAACAGGAACATACAGCCTCACGACCGTGCCTGTACCATGCGCTGATTCGATCTGCACAGATCCGCCGATCTGCTGCATGCGTTCGCTCATGGAGACCAACCCGAAGTGATTACCTCTTCCTTGCCCGGCCTCGCCGGGAGTGAAACCGCAGCCGTCGTCGGTTATAGAAATGTGTACCTGGTTCTCCGTTTGTGCTAGGACCACCTTTATAGCGCGGGCCCTGCCATGTCTGCGAGCGTTGGTCAGCGCTTCCTGGATGACACGGAGGACCTGCACCCCTGCTGTGGGGCTAACGATATCCTCTTCCAAGCTACCAGGGTGCGAAAGCTCAGTGCGAATGCCGTAGTTCGCCTGGAAGCTATCAAGGTATTGCTTAAGCGCGGGAATGAAAGCCCAGCCCTGTGCCGAATCAACCCTCAGGCTGAGAATGGACTCGCGGACATCCGCATGGGCATCCTTCGCCACATCTATGAGACGCTCCAGCATGGAGTCAGCTCTGTCAGTATGACCATCACCCACCCATTTGCGGGCGGTCTGAGCCTGGATTCCGACGTAGCTGAGGACCTGACCGATGCCGTCATGCAGTTCGCGCGCCAGGCGTTCCCGCTCCTCAAGTGTAGCGACCACCCGCTGCTGCTCCAGTACCTGCGCCTCCGCACGCTTCTGCTCTGTCATGTCGCTCAGGAGGACAAGGTGTCCCAGCGGCTGGCCGCCACGTCCGGTCAGCAGGCTTAGCTTCACGCTATAGTGCCGGACTTCTCCCGTATTATCCAGACTGATCTCGGACTGTGCTGTCTGCCCCCTGTTCGCTGCCAGCCATTCCACATCTACAGGGATAACGTCGGTTACAGGTCGCCCTAGCAGGCCCTGCCGTGACCCTCCAAATACTCCGGCTGCGGCCGGGTTTGAATCCACGATCCCCCCTTGCAGATCCAGCACCAGCATCCCGTCACCCATCTGCTCGATGGCAACTGCGCGAGCAGCAGGCACAGGATCAAGGAAGTGGAAACGAAAGAAGGCAAAGGCATAGGCTAGCAACAAGGACCCCAAGACAAGGGAGACGCGCTCACCCGGGTTTAGAAGGCCGGGATATATATTGGCCAGAAGGTAAAATCCAAGACCGGCAATCTGGCCGAACACCATTATCGCCACCGGCCAACGGCGCTGAGGATAACGTATGGCCAGGCGTAACAGGAGTGCGACATTGATCAGACCCAAAACATAGGCATAGGAGATCAGAACCCAGTTTGCGCTGCCAAACGACTGAACCACATGGCCGCCTGTCCGAAACCCAGTCCATATAAGGTTATGATGATCGTTAGTGACGATCAACAGCAGGGTCAGGAGCGGGGGGATGGCCAGGAGGAACAGATTGCGGCGGGTTAGCCAGCGGCCGAAACCGGCATATTGCAGGACAAAACACAGAAGTGCGGTTGCTGTTGGTAATTGCCATACTGCCTGGAACTTAACCCAGAAGACCTGGGTGGAGAAGCCTGCCGCTGACATCTCCAGCGTGGATCCAAGAGCCCAGAGCGATATAAAGAGGCACACCGTGGCGAACGATCTGGCCCCGGGAAGATGGCGTCGGCGCCAGCTATACCAGCCGAGCAGGATCGTCAGGGTAGTCGTAATGAGAGGCGGCCATAGATGCGGATCATAAGCGTAAGCCCAGTTCATTATGCTCCTCTTAGCCCTTGGGTGGTACCAACCACGTTACGCACTCGGTAAAGATAAGAATATCCATCCGACAATCACCCTATGTAAAGGGTTCATTGTGCGATGGACACGCAACATGATTCTACGAGTTTGTAAGGAAAACGTCAAACGAGAAATGTAAATCAGATGGTTGCCGAAATCCGGACAGTTTGTTAAGGTCTGGTTCTGCTCACTGGAACAATACGCAGAAGAAGAAGGGGTAGGACAGGAAGCATAATCTGGACTGCGGTGGCAAATACAGACGAGCAGCGAGTGTGCTGTCGCGTTATCAGCCCCTGCGCTTCGGGACATCTACGCTGCCTAACATTCCTCGGTTTTGTGACCTCAAGGATAGAGGTGTTATAATCGATAAAGCCCATACCGAACTTGTTCTGTTTGCCATAATTGAGAATAAACCATGCGCATGAAGAAACCTTACATCGCCACCTTTGATCAGATTAGGATTTCCCGGCAGGGTGAGTATGGAATCATTGAATACATCGAGCCAAACATTTTCAGTACTCACCTGAAGATCGGGCCAGAGGTACAAGATATGACAGATCAAGCAATCCTCGATGAGCATAATCGGCTTCTCCGCATACAGGATCAAATGAGGTTAGAATACGAGCATGTAGCGATTGAGATACCGCCAGGACGTCCTCAAATCCAGTACTCAGAGATTTGCACTCAATGGACTCCTCGCGGAGATGTAATGCGGTGCGTAATAGGTGATGATGGGCCTGATGGAGAAGCAGTAATATACATAGATGACCATGAACTATCGCTTGAGGAGTTCGGGCGGCTTCTCACCACATACGCTGGCTGGGGAATGAGAATTGTATTTGTTCCTGACGATCGGACAGAAGAAGACCCGGACATCGAGGTTCGTGATACTGACAATGAGCAGAATGCCTCGTGAGGATAGTTGGGAAATAGCCTCACTTGCAGTGTGGTATATGTTCAGACTTAATGAGCAGACTCTCTATCAACAAAAACTCAAGATGTCTCATCTGTCAGCCTAATAGGAAAGCTCCTATTTCTTCGCCAAACTGACGGCTCCGCGCGAACATGGCGTTATGCCCGAGATTCGGATACAGAACCAGCTTGGCATTAGGTATCTTCCTGGCTGTCTCACCGACAGGGTAGAAGAAGTCCTCCGCGCCACCAATCACCAGAGTATCCGCCTTAACACTGTCCAAGCGGTCACTCAAGTCATGGCGGTCCTCCGCTTCAATTTCCACAATCCCATCCGAAGGGTCGGCAGGGATACTGAGAGGGCCCAGCAGCCACATAAACGATTTGAAAGCATGTCTCGCAATTCCCCTCTGGATGACAGCTGTACCCAGTAATGCGCATGCTGCGCGCCGCTTGCGTTTTTGTGCAAGGTCTGCAACCTTCATTTGCAGTTCTCTGCCTTCCGCAGTCAGACGAAAACCAGTCATGACAAGGACGAGACGCCTCACTAAATCCGGGTGGTCAATGGCAAAGTACTGGGCTATCGATCCCCCTGTTGAGACGCCGATTATATCAGCCGCACCGCCCAGTTCATTCTTAATCATGACAGCGTAATCATCTGACATATCGCCCAGTGAATATCCCGGGGCAAGACCGCGCCTCCTGCCCACAATGTAGATCTTGTAGCTGTCCCAGAGTCTCCTCAAGTAACCAGTACTCATCCGTAGCATAATGCCCGATGTCGGCTCATGCCGAAATTCTAATCCCCCAAATACAACGAGGTTACGGACGCCGTTCCCAACACAGGTATATGGAAGGCCGTTCCCGGAGTACCCGGTTGTCGCTTTCTGTTTGGCCATCTTAATTCCCCATTATACAGAAGGCGTGATGAACGCGCATCGGCTGGGGACTTTTCAGGAGCAAATGCAGCACATCTCATGACACGAGATAGCGGATTGGTCAATTCACTTGGGTTACGGGAGAAACAATCATGGAAGAATGCCGGCCTGCAGATGAGCTCCAAGTGCTTGGATAGAATATTGCAGGACTAAATATTGACCCAACCTGCGGATCACAGCATCACGATTACTGGCTATGAGAACCTGATCGAGCGTCTCGAGGTTGAGGTCTCCGGACAAACGTTGATGATAAGGCTCAAACCGGGAAGCTATTTCCGTAACAATGTCAAAGCCGTTATCGGTATGCCGGAATTGAACAAACTGGTCGTCTCGGGCGCATCCCGGGGGATTGCAGAGGGGTTTACATCTGCTGATGATTTCGCCCTCGAGGTATCAGGTGCCAGCAGTGTTGAGATGGATATGGAAGCGGGTAATATTGCGGCAGACATCTCCGGCGCCAGCACAGTTACCGGTGAATTGAAAGCACAGGATGCCAGGCTAATAGTCTCGGGAGCGAGTCGCTGCGAGCTAACCGGGGCCGCCGGCGATACGGATTTGAATGTCTCCGGCGCCAGCCGGGCCAATCTGCTGCAATTCCAGATGCAGAACGCCGACGTCAATATCAGCGGGGCCAGCCAGGCTACCATAAACGTGACCGGTACTTTGAATGTAGATATCTCGGGAGCTTCCTCTCTGGAATACACGGGAGATGCTGTGCTGGGCAGGGTGAACGTTACCGGAGCTTCCAGAATAAGCAGCAAGTAGCTGAATGCGTTTGGGCTCCTTGCATTGTCCGGGAGAAGCTGTCACCTCTCAATCATGGTAGGAGGTCAAATACATCAATCGGCTGTGATGCTACCTGCTGGATTATCGCCTCAAGCGGGCCTCATGCGGTCAGCTAGCATACTTCGTTGACAGGGGCCATGCGCCCGACTATAATCCATGGGGAAAGGAGACGAATTGAGAAAATTAGGCGGCTTTTTGCTCATAGTAGGCCTGGGCATTCTAGTAGGCTACGGTCTTTATTGGTTCTTCAGTTTAGCTTTCTTGGAGTTGCCCTTGGCAGTTAAGATTGCTATCGCCGCTGTAGTCCTGGGGCTTATCCTGCTGCTGGCATCACTGGCCAGGGAAAGACACCGAGCGTCAAAGGAAGAAAAGGAGAGATTCAAGGAGGTGGACAAATGATTGTGGTTACCACAGAACAGATAGAGGGCAAAAGGGTAACAGAAACCCTGGGTCTGGTTAGAGGCAGCACCATCAGGGCCAGGCATATGGGACGTGATATTATGGCCGGTTTGCGCAACATCGTTGGTGGCGAAGTCAAGGATTACACCGTAATGCTGGCACAGGCCCGGGAGGAAGCAGTGCAGAGAATGATTGAGCAGGCCGAGAAGATGGGTGCCAATGCCGTAGTGGGCACCAGGATTGTAACCTCGATGGTGATGTCTGGAGCTGCCGAGATGGTAGCTTATGGAACAGCAGTGAAGGTGGTGTGAGTTCATAAGCCCATTTCCTGCTTTTGACGGTATGGCACTATTGCTGGCACCACAGGAAAGGTTCGCGCATGGTACACATCAGAATTCTCACTTCGCACGAGGTTCGATCAGTTGTTGCATCACGTGAGATAAATGAAAGCAGTTCAGGTTAGAGAACTGGTCAAGGACTACGGCAACTTCAGGGCGGTAAAGGGAATCTCTTTTGAAGTAAGGGAAGGCGAGGTATTCGGCCTCATAGGTCCTAACGGAGCGGGGAAGACTACCGTTCTGAGGACTATTGCCACCCTGCTTCAAATAAGCTCTGGCTCGATAATGGTATTCGGGTATGAGCTTCCCAGAGAGGCGGGAGAGGTGAGAAAGATAATAAGCTATCTGCCCGAGGAGGCCGGCGCTTATAAGAATCTCACCGGCAAAGAGTACCTCAATTTTGTCGCCAAGTTCTTTGGTGAGGGAGAGGACTTCCAGGATATGGTCGAGAGGGGATTGGAGATAAGCAATTTGGGAGAGAGAATAAATGACAAAGTCGATACATACAGCAAGGGGATGACACGGCGCTTGCTCGTGGGCAGAGCCTTGATGATAAACCCGAGACTGGCGATATTGGATGAGCCTACCTCGGGCCTGGACGTGGTGAATGCTCAGGAGGTGAGGAGGATAATAAATAGCTCAGTGGAGGCAGGAACGACGGTCCTATTATCTTCGCATAATATGCTTGAGGTAGAGTTCTTATGCCACCGCATCGCTTTGATAGACGATGGCAGAATAGTTGCCAGCGGGACTGCTGCGGAACTCAAGAAGGAATATGACGCTAGAAACATAGAAGAGGCTTTCGTTAAGGCGATCAAATGATTGGCAACATCGTAAAGAAAGAATTTAAGGAATTGTTCACCATCTCAACCCTGATCCCAATAGTGGTTATTGCCATAGTGTTTGGATCTATCGGGCAAATGATCGGCAACATTGGGGAAACAATGGAGGAGATGCCAGTGATAGGAATCGTGGATATGGACGATGGCGATTTCTCCGATATAGCCATGTCTGTCATCAGCAAAAGGGCGGAGGTTATCTACAATGGGAGTGATGCTGACGAGGGTTTGAGAGAAGTTCGGGAAAAAGATGGAGTTGCGCTTCTGGTAATACCCGAGACCTTCAGCCAGAGCATCTACGCCAATCGTCCCGGGGAGATAGAGATTTACTGGATAATGAAAGGGGCGGGGCAGTTGGACTTCATATCCTCAAGCGCGGTTGAAGGGCTTGTCCAATCAGTGAACCAGGAGATGTCGAAGGAACTGATAAAACAAGATAGCTCCGTAGACCCAACGCTGGTCATGAACCCGACGACAAGGACTGAAACCACGTTTTTCAAGGGAAAGGAGATACAGGGGCTACCGCCAAGTGCCGTTGGGGGGATGCTAATTTCACAATCGGTGGTTATTCCGGTTGTAGTAATGATGCTCATAATCATGGCCGGGGTTTCCGTAATATCCTCGATGGGATTGGAGAAGGAAAATAAAACCCTGGAGACATTGTTAACACTTCCTGTAAGAAGAAGCCACATAGTCATTGGCAAGATAGCTGGCAGCGCCCTGGTGGGTATGATAATGGCAGCCATCTACATGATTGGGTTTTCGCGCTATATGACTTCGTTCCAGATGTCAGATATAAACCTGGGGGATTTCGGGTTGGCCCTGGGCATGCAAGACTACGTGCTGATAGGAATCTCGTTATTCGTATCTCTGCTGGCCGGCCTTTCGCTGTGTATAGTTCTGGGAACATTTGCCAAGAATTCCAGAAGTGCTCAGACGCTGATCTTCCCGATAACCACCCTGGCTATAATCTCCATGTTTACAATCATGTTGAAAGATTTCGATACTATTCCGGCCGTATTAAGAGTCTTTCTGTTTGCCATACCTTTTTCCCACCCTATGATGTCTATGCGGGCTCTGATGCTGGATAACTACTCGCTGGTAATCGGTGGTATTGCTTACGCCGCAGTTTTCACTGTGGTGATGGTAGCGATAGCGGTGCGCATCTTCAATTCGGACAGGCTGCTGACCGGAAGCGTCCGAAAAGGGGTAGGGCTGAAAAGACTGGTGTGGGGATTTCGACGGTAAGGAGTCAGGCAACGTCAACAGAGTCCCCTTCGCTCTGCAGAACAGGGTGGTGAAGGCGGGTTCTCGAGCCAGAACACCAGGGGCAGGGGTTGCATGAAAATACAGTTCAGGCTGCCGAAGGTTGATGATGATTCACATGCAGCACTGATCGAACGTGGCTGGATTCCGCTGAGAGAACCTGCGAACCTGGCAGTTGCTATTCTCTTATCCATTCCGTTCATGGTCATTGCTGCACTGATTTCTGTTGGGATAATAAGTGGTGTTTCCACGATATCAGTTGAGGAATGCGGGTTCACACCTGACTCTTTTTCAGTGAGGATTGACCTTCTTATTATTCTCGCAATAATCTTGCTTATCCCATCTTTACCACGGCTTTTACCAAGGCAAGCGATGATTAGCTTTGGAGGGAGGCTGGAAGCCAACATTGAGTTCCGTTTTACTGATCGCAATACCAGCAGCAACGGGTGTATGCATGCTTGGTGATAGCATTACATTAACTTTATTGGGGAAGAAGTGGGGCGATGCGATACCGTATATTCAAGTTTTGGCCTTTTTTGGACTAACTAATGTTATTAGTGCCGTTGCAGTATCTGCGCTGATCGCATTTAACAAGCCGGATATACTCACAAAAGTCATGATAGCCAGGACTGTTCTACGAGTCACTGCTTTAGGTTTGGGGCTCTATTTTTGGGGTACTATGGGTATGGTCTGGGGTGTGTTAATAGTTGGTTTTTTGGGGTTATTGATTCTTACATTTGTTCAGAATCGTTTAGGGATTCTACCGTTTAGGCCACTTGTCGGTTTAACTTGGCGACTTATTTTTTCAACATTCATCATGGCTATTGGTCTTTACCCGTTACATATGTGTGATATATTGATTTTTCAAATGCCCTTGATTCTTAGGTTATTGCTAGAGGTTTTATCTGTGGCAATGCTATATGGCATTAGCTTATTGACCTTGTGGTATTTCTTTTCAA
>JAWOFK010000100.1:0-6161 GCA_046497565.1 Dehalococcoidia bacterium | reverse complement strand
TGGAGGAAAGTGAGAACCACAAATGTCATAGAGCGGTCGTTCCGGGAAGTACGCCGACGTATACGCCCTATGAGTTGCTTCACAAATTCGCGAAGTGTCGACAGAATAATCTATGGAGTAATTAATCATCTTAATGAATCGTGGAAGGAGAAACCCTTTATCAAATTTACACAAAACAATTGACATCACCTTCGAATGCGCTTCGCTTCGAATGCGGTAACCGTCAACTAATGGTCGCTGACAATCAGGGAGTATCGCCCCTAACACCTCCTGGCACCTCCCGAACAACGGCCAACTGCCTGATCTCTGAGCCTGACGCAGGCCAAAAATGCAGCCATCTGACCACCTTTCAGCTCTGGGAAGAATCGTTCCCTGCAGGAGTCAGGCTAGATTTCCTGATAATGATAATAAGCGGGATACAAGCGGCACAAAGCACGCTAATGATAATCAGAATCGGGTGGTAAGTACCGGTCCGGTCGAAGGCAAGCCCAACAACTACTGGCCCAACTGCCTCTCCCAACATAAAGATCAGGTGGATGGTTCCCAGTATAGCCCCGTACTGCTTCAGGCCAAAGTAATTCCCCGCTAACATTGCCATGTTTGGTGCCCAACCACCCATGGCAACACCGAGGCATATGCCATAGAGCCATAGATGGTGCATAGACCGTGCCAGTACAAGGGCAGTCAATGATAACGACGTGAATGCATAAGCGATGGCAGTAGTGTATTTGGGGTCAATCCTGTCGCAGAGATAACCGAAGCCGAATTTGCTCGCTGCACTTGACAGTCCGATGATACTAACCGCCAGTGTCGCATGCCCGGCAGTAAACCCCTGCCAGGTAAGTATACTCACCTGGTTTTGCAGGCCCCCCGTCAGACCCACCCCGTAAACTGCCGAGGTTAAGGCTATCAGCCAGAAGGCGGGCATCCCCAACACCTCCCTGAGATTCAGTCCCGGTGTCTTTCGCGCTTCAGGCCCGGGGTCATGCGCTACCCGGGCTGCCTCCGATCCATAGGGGGAAAGTCCCTTCTCCCGAGGATGATTTCTGATAAGTAGTGATATCACTATTGCCATTATGACCAGTGACAGCAAAGCCATAGCTGAATAAGCACTGCGCCACCCAAGATTAGGAATGAGGTAATTACCGATGAGCGGGCCAAAGACAAATCCTCCGAAACCCATGCCGATAAAGGCCAGTCCCTGCATAGTACCCCGCAAACGGTGAAACCAATTAGAAATCATGACGCTTATCGGAACAGCCCCCAGAAGCGTCATCGCCGCACCGAGACCCAAATGAAGCAAACAGTAGTTCCAGAGAGCTGTGGCCTTGCTGAGCAGGACCAGGGAGAGAGACATTACAATTGTGCCGATAATCAGAACCAGACGCGGACCACGATTATCAGTAAGCCGGCCTGCAATGGGTGAAGCAACTGCCATTGCCACAGCCAGACATGTAAAGCCAAGAGTCACCTCACCGCGACTCCAACCGAACTCGTCTGCAACAGGCGTGTTCATAACACTGAATCCGTAATAGGCGAATCCGGCGGATAGGGCCAGGGTGACAAACCCTGCCACAACGATCCAATAGCCATAGAAGAATCGCTTCATGACAACAAATCAGAGACCTGCCACCCTGCCAAACGTAGCATGCAAAGGCATGGTCATCCGCAATAATAGATACAATCGGGACCGAGGAATTCATTGAGCCAGGCATTGGCAGAAGTGAGTCTCTTGCCAAGCCAGTGAAAACCTTCTTTTGTCATTAGGAGTTACGCAGTTGATTGCCCGACTCGCTGGTGGTTATGATTATCGTTCATATGCCCGAGTACGTCAAGTCTCGACGAGTCGGGATAGGCAAAGAGGCGTTGCGGGAGCAGGGAATACGGACTCATCTGGCTTATCTTGCCTGTAGTCTTGCCCACCTGCGTAAGTCCTGATAGTGTGGTTAGGAAAAAGGGGTAGCTGTAGCTACCCCTCTTTCCTAATGAGGCTTAGGTTTACTGTCGAGATATTCTGGCCGGCTCCGGAGTAACCGGTGCCGCAGTCTTGGAGCTATCCTCCAGATGGGAGGCGGGCATACGCTGACCGCGGCGCAGGAAGGAGGGTACATCGAGCGCATCGCTGCCTCCTTTTATCAGGCGCCGAAGCTCCTCGGCGCTGTACACTCCCTTGCCCTGCGCCCTGGCGAAGCCAGTAGCGATAACCGTAATTCGAACCTCGCTGTCCATCTTGGGGTCGAATACCACGCCAAACACTATGTTGGCATTGGGGTCCACCGCATGGCTAATCACCTCAGCAGCCTCGTTGCACTCGAACAGAGTGAGACTGGGGCCACCGGTAATATTGAACAGCACCCCTGAGGCTCCGTTTACAGATACGTCGAGCAACGGGCTGGCCAGAGCAGCTTTGGCCGCTTCAGCAGCGCGACTTTGCCCGTTGGCCCTGCCCACAGACATCCAGGCTGGGCCAGCGTCTTTCATTACCGATTTAATATCGGCGAAGTCCAGGTTGATCAATCCTGGGATGGTAACTACTTCGGAAATAGCCTGAACTCCCAACAGGAGAGCATCATCTGCCAGCCTGAAAGCGCTGTCCACGGTGGTCTTGGCATCACAGAGCTGAAGAAGGCGGTCATTGGGTATGATGATAAGAGTATCAACCTTGCTCGAGAGGTTAACCAGTCCCTCTTCAGCTACCTGGGCTCGATGCGTCCCTTCGAACATGAAGGGCTTGGTCACCACTGCAATGGTGAGAGCACCAGTCTGCTTAGCCACCTCAGCCACCACAGGAATACCGCCTGTGCCTGTGCCACCGCCCATGCCAGCGGCGATAAACACCATATCAGCACCTTGAACGAGGTCATCAATTATGTCGCGGCTTTCTTCCGCCGCTTTCGTGCCAACCTTATTATCGCCACCAGCACCCAAACCTCTGGTAAGCTTCTCACCCAGTTGAATTCTGGTAGGGGCTTCAGCCAGAGCCAGCGCCTGGCCATCGGTGTTCATGGCTATGAAGTCGACACCTTTTATCCCCTCCCGGACCATGCGAGTAATGGCGTTGGAACCGGCGCCGCCAATACCTATGGCCTTGATTCTCGCTGGAGTTGGAGTATAAATTTGCTTTGCCATTCTAACCTCCTTTCATGAATCAGGCACGAAGCAGCTTTCTAAGCAAACGCACGAAGCTGCTCCAATTGCCAGCCCTTTTGTCTCTATAAGTTGATCCCTCTTTGCCCCGCACCTGCCATAGGATAAGTCCCAGGGTGGTGGCATAAGACGGATCATGAAGGATATCGGAAATGCCATAGATGCCCGTGCTCAAAGGTCGGCCTCTGCGCACCGGCATTTGCAGCATTTGCTGCCCTAGATCATCAAGCCCGGATAGATTGGATGTGCCACCTGTGAGCACTACACCACAAGGTGCCAGGCCATGGTAATCGCTGGTGGGCATCTCCAGCAATATGAGCTGCAGCAGTTCCTCCATTCGAGCCCGGATGACGTTGCACAGGTCTTTGTAAGAGGCGCTGTGACCATTCTCGATACCCACCTGGACCGTCTGGTCCACCTCCAAATCAGGTCCGACATTGCCGTACCTCTTCTTCATCTTTTCCGCAATACCGAAAGGTAGGCCCAGGCCTATTGAGATATCGCTGGTTACCTGATAGCCGGCTACCGGAATGATGGCGGTATGATAGATGCTACCGTTTTTGAACACGGCTATGTCCGTAGTACCACCGCCCATGTCAGCCATAATGACACCTGTGTCTCTCTCCTCCGGAGTCAACACTGCTTCTCCGGCAGCCAGAGGCTCAAGGATGAGATCTTCAACGTCAACACCTACAGCACGAACACATTTGGCCAGGTTCTGTATCGAAGTTACTGAAGCTGTGATGATATGGGTTTCTACATCCAGCCTGGCCCCGTGCATGCCCACTGGTTGTTTCACCCCCTCCTGTCCATCCAGGGCATAGTACCGAGGAATGGCGTGGAGCACCTTCTTTCCCTCGGCGACCGGGATATTGCGAGCCGCAGATAGTACCCGTTTAAGGTCATCAGTACGCACTAATCGATCATCCCGGGGGATAGCTACCACCCCCCGATTATTCAGACTACTCACATGTCTGCCGGTAACCCCAACATAAGCAGAATCTACACGTATGCCGCTAATTCTTTGAGCTTCCTTCACTGATGCGGCGATGGACTGTTTGGCTTCATCAATATTTACGACGATGCCTTTATGTAGGCCACGACTAGGAACGACTCCCACTCCCAGAACTTCAATGTCGTCTTTCGCTTTGACACTAGCTACGATAGTGGCTATTTTAGTTGTGCCTACGTCAATAGCTGAAATGATTCTTCTTGCCATTTTCACCTCCTTTTTTGCTGAGAATACTGCCTAGTTGAGTCGCTCGGCTATCCTCAATTTAGCGCTACGGCTGCGTGGGTTGGATTCTATCTCCAATGAGGTAGGTTTGATAACCTTCCGTGAAATGAGCTTCAAGCTGGGTACATGCCCACAGCGACACATTATTGTTCCCGGAGGACACAGGCAACTGGCGGCTGCACGCCTCATGAATTGCTTAGCTATGCGGTCCTCCAGGGAATGATAACTGATCACTGCCAATCTACCCCCCGGGCGGAGAAGGTCAATAGTCTGTTTGAGAGCCTGTTCTAAATTCTCTAACTCGCTATTGACCGCGATGCGAAGTGCCATAAAGGTCCGTGTTGCCGGGTGAATTTTGCCCCGACGTGTCGGGGTGCCCGAAACTTGCTCGATGAGACGGGCGAGATCCAGGGTGGTAGCAATGGGGCGATTCTGAACAATGTGCCGCGCTATCCGCCGGCTGTGACGCTCTTCGCCGTATTTTTCTATGAGCCGGGCTAACTCTTGCTCTGAGAAGGTGTTGACGATTTCAGAGGCGGTTAACTCTTGCCCGGCATCAAACCGCATATTCAGATGAGCGTCGAGGTGAAAACTGAAGCCGCGTTCGGCTGTATCCAGTTGCAGAGAAGAAACGCCGAGGTCAAAGAGAATACCATCAACTGGATGAAACTGGTATCTCTTGCATATTGCCTCAAGGTTGACAAAGTTGTCATTAACCAGAATAACTGCTTGGCCATAGGCACTGAGCTTATTCCGACTTATTTCGATGGCTTCGGGGTCGGCATCAATGCCCAGAAGCCTTCCGGAGGGTAAGATTTTTTCAAGTATGGCTGCTGCGTGTCCCCCCAAGCCTACAGTGCAATCGATGAAATGCCCTCCCGGCCGAGCCTGTAGCCCCGCTATAGCTTCATTGAGCAACACAGGTGTATGCACCGGCAAGGACATGGTCACGCTCATCAACTATTCTCCATAACTCTCGATTATCTTCGCTGCCTGCTCGTCGGCCGATACTTTCTCTGCCTTCCATTCATCTTCGCTCCAGAGTTCGACACTGTTATTGGCACCGACAACGATAGCTGTATCGCCTATCCCGGCGTATTCGCGCAAGGCATGTGGCAATACTATCCTGCCTTGCCCATCGAAGGAGGCGCTGAAGGCGTTGCCGAAAAGAGCGCGAGTTAGTTTTCTCAAGCTGGCTGGACTTACCGCCTTGGCCGCCAGACTGTCGGACACCCTCTTCCACTCTGTTGTTGGATAAACGGCAACGCATTTCTCCATCCCCTTGGTTAATATCATGCCCGTCTTCAGTTCCCGCCTGAACTTCGGCGGCAGAGGGACTCTTCCTTTATCATCAACCTTGTATTGGTACTCACCAAAAAACATCTTATTCACCTCACCTTTTCATGCTGTCTTTACATAAAGGCAAGACTCCAGCTAATTCGGCCAAAATGTCACTTTGTCTATCCCCAAAGCTGACTGATCTTCCCTGCCTCACACTATTCATCATAGTCTGGCCCAAGTTGTCCTTTTTCCCCACTTTTCCCCACACTTCCATTATAAACCTTATTATTATTTTGTCAATACCTCGTATTCACTCATTTAAAATGTTACCGAAGGTGGTATGGTTCACTCAAATGAAAATGTTACTGAGGAGGACCATGCCGAGCGATGAAAAAATGAGTATAGACGAGAGACGGAAGTACCTGAAGCTGGTAGCGGTGAGGTATGCCAGGGCTAAGCGGAGGGGGCGGAGCGAGTTGCTGACAGAAATGGCAGT
>JAWOFK010000087.1:0-7352 GCA_046497565.1 Dehalococcoidia bacterium | reverse complement strand
GTCAGCGGCACGATAGACCAGGGTGTTCTTCACCACGTGGTATTCGATTCCTGCTTCAGACAGGGTGTTGCGTAGCTCAGCCATTTCTTTTGCCAGCAGACCATGATAGTTGGTAGAGATGATAATAGAACTTCGCGATAAATCATCGACCAGGCTGCTCACTATCTGCATCTTCTTTTCTCTTAACATATTACCCTCTCTTCAATTCTCGCCTATACCGGAGGGGGAGTCCATAATAAAAATTCCTGTGCCAGTTGACACAGGTATCACTTGCGCCTCGGCAGGCAACTTATTTAAACCCTCCGGGTACCTGCTGTCACTGGCTTCAATCGATTATAGCACAAACAATCAGTCAATCAAAGGACGCATCAGGCGGAACAAGCATGCCCTACACCTTGAGCATGCCGGTCTTTGGAGTCAGTGGCCACATGTCATGATAGTAAATGGCGTGGGCTGGACAAGCACTGACACACGCCGGCTGTCTCCCCCTATCAAGCCCCTCCACACAAGTACCACAATTCAAGCAGCGCCCGGCCTCAGCCAGAGCTGCCTTCTCGTTTTCAACGGTTCCGAATGCCCTTTTGGTGCTCTGCTCCCAGGGCGCACCATTGGTCAGTCTGAAGTTCACTCCTCTGTCCTCCTGCGTATCTACACCGCGGAGATAACGGTCAATGGAAATCGCTGCCTGCTTGCCTCCACCGATGGCACCGACAATATCGCTTGGTCCTGACACACCGTCTCCTGCGGCAAATACACCCTCGATGTTGGTTTGAAAAGTAACCGGATCAACTACAAGCGCTCCCCAGTCGGTATTGGCTAGACCCTCGGGCATGGTGGCCCGGTCCATCGCCTGACCAATAGCTATAATCACATTGTCAACATCCATGGTGAATTCCGAGCCTTCGACGCGCACCGGACGCCGGCGACCGCTGGCATCGGGCGCGCCCATTTCCATGCGAATGCATCGGACCCCCTTTACATTCTTCTTGTCGGACAACACTTCCACCGGTGCCGCCAGGAACTGAAGCTTTACTCCTTCGCATTCCATTTCTTCCACTTCGCTGACAACAGCCGGCATCTCGGCACGGGTACGACGATAAACGACAGTCACTTCTTTAGCCCCCGAGCGGTGCGCCATCCGGGCAGCGTCCACAGCCGTACTACCGCCACCGATGACCGCTACCCTGCTTCCCAGGCTGACTCTGGCTCCCGAGTTGACTTTTTTCAGGAATTCAAGTCCGTGGGACACTCCCGGGTTATCCTCCCCACGAATTCCCATTTTCTGACTGCTGCCAGCACCTATGCCCAGAAAAATGACTTTATATCCCTTGTTGAACACTTCGGTCAGACTGTCCACCGGGGTATTTGTCTTAACCTCTACTCCCAACTCCTCAATATAGCTTATCTCGTCGTCAAGTATATTTCTGGGCAATCTGAACTCGGGTATACCCCAGCGCATCAATCCCCCGGCCTCCGAGTCAGACTCGAACACTGTAACCGGGTAACCCTGCCTTACGAGGTCGTAAGCACAGGAAAGCCCCGCCGGCCCCGCCCCAACAATCGCCACCTTGTCGTTCTTTGTTCTCTTGGCCGGGGTCGCCTTCTTCCTGCCCGCCTTCATCTCGTAGTCAGCCAGGAACGCTTTTATGGAACGGATAGCCACCGGTACGTCGATGTTGCCCCGTTCGCAGGCCGCCTCACAGGGGCGCGTGCAGACATAGCCGAGGACTCCGGCGAAAGGCGTGGTCTCCCTTATTACTGCCAGCGCTTCTTCAAACCTTCCAACCGCGGTGAGCTGCACATACTTCCAGACGTCCAACTCCGCCGGGCAGGCAGCGCTGCATGGAGGTGTAGCAGCACGATGGCACTCGGTAACCAGATACGTGAACCGCAATTTATCGCCCGTCTCTCTCACATCATGAAAGACTCTTATCCACCGTGGCCCAACCGGAAAACTGTGCTCCTGCTTACAGGCTACCTCGCAAGCTAAGCAACCCATACAATTATCGGCATAGGTTACTCGTTTGTATTCCTTGAACATTATCTTGCCTCCTCCTGCTTCACAGGACATATTTTACACATCAGGGTTCTCAGGTTGCTGGCACCGAAAGCTACGTCAAGCGTCTTGGGATCATTTTCAGTAAGGATGTTGCTGTTGGACTGATCCCAGCCATGATCTGGTGTTTTTATTTCCGGAAACCACCAGCCGTGCTGGATACAAACCACCTGAGGGTTGTTTCCAGGCGCCACCCTGGCCCGCTGCCTAATCCTTCCCCTGGGGGTTTCGATATACACCCAATCGCCTTCCTCGATTCCGTGTTTCTTCGCCGTATCGGGGTGTATTTCAATAATGGGGTCGGGATGACATTCGCGAAGCCAGGGGATCATACGGTGCTCCGAATGGAAAAACACAGGTGACCGGACGCCGGTCACCAGGATATACGGATAGTCCTTAGCCACCTCGGGATTGCTTACCGGGCTCTCCGGTACTTCCTTATATGTCGGTAGTGGATCATAACCCCACTTTTCAAAAGTAGTACAGTAGAGCTCAACCTTGCGAGTGGGGGTGGAGAAGCCCCTGTCCAGGTACTTCCTGTATTTTACTTCGCCTCTCACGTAGGGCTTGTCCCTGATATCAGTCCAGGTACGTCCACCGGGAGCCAGTATCTGGTCAAGATCACCTATGTAGGTGTCACCCCACTGCTTCTGTCCCATCCTTCTCCCCAGTTCATTCCATATCTCAAAATCAGACTTGCATTCGCCAATCTGGACTATTTTCTTCCTGGGAAACAGGTATCCATGGCGGAAGAAGAATCCGCCCGTATAATCCGCCTCCAGCCACGTAGCGGCTGGCAGGAAGATATCCGCCAGTTCCGCCGTCGGCGTCAGGAAGAAATCGGCCACGGACAGAAATTCAACCTTGCTCAATGCCTCATAGACCATCTTGGCATTAGGCCTGGTGACCACCGGATTGGAAGCCTGCATGAGAATCGCCCTGATTGGATAGGGTTTGCCCGTAAGAATGGCATCATAAACATAGTTCTCTGGTACCAGCCCTATCATATGACAGAGCTTATGAGCGTCGCCAGCCACATACTTGGCACTCTGCTCCGGAGAGAGCTCTTTGTGAAACGTAAACTGGCTTATCGTTTGCCCTTTCGGCGGCAGGAAGAAAGCACTTCCGCCCTTTACGTCCAGGTTGCCGGTGATTGCCAGCAGGTCAATCAGGAGGCGGTCATTGTCAATGCAATTGATGGTCTGCTCAATAGATATTCCCCACTGAATAGTGGCTGGCTTCATTTCGGCGAACACCCTGGCCGCTTCTCTTATCTTGTCCGCCGGCACCCAGGTAATCTCCGCTACCTTCTCCACGGGATACTGGTTAACCCTTTCCACGAACTGGTCCCAACCATGAGTATACTTTTCCACGAACTCTTCGTCGTAGAGACCTTCATTGATTATCACGTTCAGCATGCCCAGAGCCAGAGCACCATCCGTCCCCGGCCTCAGCTGCAGCCAGACATCCGCCCGGCTTGACGTGTAGGTTAGTCTGGGGTCAATTACAATCAGCTTTGCCCCCTGTGCTAATACCCGGCAAAGGTTTTCACCGGTATATTCATCGGGATTAGTCCAGAATATGTTGCTCCCCCATACCATTACGCACTTGGGGTCGCCATCATAATCAGATATGGGCAGATTGCCGCAGGTAACCAGACTGGCACCAACTCTGGTAAGGTAGCAGAAATGCCCGGCTGCCATGACATTGGGTGTGCCGAGCAAGTTGCCAAACCGGGCCAGGAAGGACTCCCCTTCCCTGGAGGTGCCCTGCGCCAGTACGATTGACTCGGCACCGTTCTCCTTTATTACCTGCTTCAGCTTATTGACAATGGTGTCGAATGCCTCATCCCACGTAATTCGCTCCCACTTCCCTTCCCCTTTCTTACCCACCCGCTTGAGCGGATACTTGACTCTATCGGGATGATATACGAGCTGGTGGAAGGCGAGACCTTTGCTGCACATGCTGCCGTGATTGGTGGGGAAGTCGGGGTCACCTTCAATCTTGACAATGGTCCCGTCTCTGACGTGAACGAGAACACCGCACCCGCCATGGCAACCTCTACAATTGGTGCGTATTACTTCTTCCTTAACCGGTACACCCATACTCCCTCCTTACATGGTTATTGGCAGCACGCTGAAGAGCTGACATTTCGCCGAAATTCTTCCCTGACAGGCAACCACCACAACGCCGAATTATATCCCTTGCTCGTAAGTGAGTCAATCCCGACCTCATCTACGCTCTCCGGTACTTATCCCTCAACTCCCTCTTCAGAATCTTGCCGGCGGGGTTCTTGGGCAGGGAATCGACGAACTCTATGCTCTTTGGCGTCTTGTAACCCGCTATATGCTTCTTACAGAAGGCAATAATCTCCTCAGCAGTGCTGCTTACACCGCTCTTGGTCGTTACCACAGCATGAACCTTTTCTACCCAGTACGGATCGGGGACACCGATGACGGCCGCCTCCAGAACCGCCGGGTGCCGGTAGAGGACCTCTTCTACTTCCCTGGGGTAGACGTTTTCCCCGCCGGAAATAATCATGTCCTTTTTTCGATCCGCAATATAGACATAACCCTCCTGGTCGTAGTAGCCCATGTCCCCGGTATGGAGCCAACCATCGACAATGGCGTCCCGGGTGTCATCCGGCCTGTGCCAGTATTCAACCATCAGGTGATTGCTCCGCACTGTTATCTCACCTACTTCACCAGCGTCAAGATCGTTTCCTTTCTCGTCCATTATCCTGACCTGCACCCCGATATCCGGTCGGCCCGCTGACCCCAGTTTGCTCTGCTCCCTCTCAGGCCTATCCAGGACATTGTGGTCCTCTCTTGACAGGTGACAGATGGCGGGGCCACTTTCACTCTGCCCGTACCCCTGGGCGATAATGGGGCCAAAGACCCTTATCCCCTTCTTCAATACCTCCAAAGGCATGGGTGAGCCTCCATACCACAGGAACTCCAGCGAGCTCACGTCATGCTTATCAATATCAGGAAGGTTAAGCATAGCCACCAGGTGGGTTGGCACGATGTCCATATGAGTTGCCTGTTCACTTTGAATGGCGCGCAGCGTTGTTTCCGGGTCGAAGAATTTCATAATAATACTGCACCCTCCTGTATAGAGAGACGAGCGGAAATGGCTGTTCCCGGCAATATGGAAAAGAGGCGTTATCAGGATACGCTTATGTCCGGGTCGTAGGCCCATATTCATAGCCAGAGTCCTGGAGTCATCCATGAAGCGACGATGACTGTACAGAGCACCGCGGGGCACTCCGGTAGTGCCACTGGTATAAACGATGCCCACCGGGTCGTCCTCATCTACCTGGACATCAGGCTCTGCCTCGGGATAGGTAGTCACCAGGTCACGGTGGCTTATCATATCGGGAGCAGATGCCTCGAAGGAGACGAACTTCTTAACCTTGGGAAGACGCGGTCGCAGCCGGTCAGCAATTTCAACCAATTCGGGGCCCACGAAGACGATACTGGCTTCCGAATAATTAATGATATGCTCAAGCTCATGTTCCCTCAACCTGGGATTGAACGGCGACGCAATGAATCCTCCCTTCATCGCTGCTCCGTAGACTTCAACATACTCCAGGCAATTCCATGATAGGATGCCAACTACATCTCCCTTCTTGACTCCCATCCTCTGTAACGCGTGTATCAAGCTGTTTACCCTGGCATTGAACCCGGAGAAGGTTATCCTCTCCGATCCGTACACGAAAGCTTCCCGGTCCGGATACAGGAGTGCGTGTCTGTGGATGATGTGGGCGAAGGTGCCTATTTTGTAGCGACTCAGTTCGCCAAGTATATTTCTGGTCGGCATTCTTTCCTCCCCGTCATTCATTTCTCACCGTTTCTACTACTTATGCCGCTGTCGATATTCGTCAATATATCGCCTGGCATACTTGTCGCGACCCAGAACAAGGTCAGCGGCAGCGATGGTTGGTCTTATCTTGGCCGCGTCTGTAATAAGGCAGGTAATACCTGCAGCAATAGCCATTGCTGCGAAGGCACTGTTCAACAGGTCACGATCGGGCAAGCCAAAAGAGACATTGCTGGCTCCCAGCGTCATGTTCACCCCCAGTTCAATCTTTATCGCTCGAATGGCTTCCATGACTGCGGGTCCAGAACTGGTATCGGCTCCCACGGCAAAGGCCAGGCAATCAATGACAATGTCTTCTGGGCCGATACCAAATCCCCCAGCGCGCTTCACTATGTTACGGGCGATGCTTACCCTGCGTTTTGCGTCCTTTGGGATACCTTCGTCATCTTGTACCAGGCCGATGACTGCTGCTCCATATTCCTTGATCAGAGGCAGGATCCTGGTCAGGGAATGCTCTTCACCGGTGACCGAGTTGACAAGCGCTTTGCCTTTGTAGGCTTTCATGGCTGCTTCCAGAGCTGCCGGGTCATTGCTGTCAATGCACAGGGGTACGTCCACCGTGTCCATCACCCCCTGAACTGCCTGGGGGAGCATAGTTACCTCGTCTACGCCGAAGGCACCGACGTTAACATCAAGGATATCCGCCCCGGCCTGCACTTGAGCCTGGGCTTCACTACGAACAATCTCCAGATCGCCTGCCTTAAGAGCCTCGGCTAGTTTCTTCTTGCCGGCAGGGTTAATGCGCTCGCCGATGAGTACCGTGGGCTGGCCGTCACCAATGATTACTTCTTTCTCGGGGGTTGACACTCTAGTCTCCATCACTCAGTTTCTCCCTTCTGCCATCGATAATCCGAAATCTGCCCAGGTAACCTGCCTGGATGAAGGTCGACTGAAAGTTGGGAACACTGGCCAGTTCGATGTATTTGACTTTCGAGGCAATAACCTGGGCCTCCGCCCGCTGCTTGAGCGAGACCAGAGCTAGCTTTGCTCCCATGCCGGCAGCGTTTCCTGCTTGACAGAACCGATTCAGAGGCAGCGGTGGCAACATACCCACCGTCACTGCGCTGGCTACATCGATATAGGTACCAAAGGCTCCGGCGATGATGACCCGCCTGATATCGTTTACGGTGTAGCCGTTCGCTTCCAGAAGTGTCTCGATACCCGTGCGAATAGCTGCCTTGGCTAACTGCAATTCTCTCACATCGTGCCGCGTGATAGTGATGGCGGGTTGCCCGCCTCGTGTCTTTTCGTCCACCAGCACAAACTCGCGCCGCTTCTTGTCGCTACGAACCCCAGGGTGATTATCCCTTATTCTACCGCCCTCATCAATAACTCCAGCCAGGTGAAGCTGGGCCAGGGCATCAAGTATACCCGACCCGCAAATGCCGACAGGCGGTGCCTCGTCAATAGTCTG
>JAWOFK010000091.1:0-11258 GCA_046497565.1 Dehalococcoidia bacterium | reverse complement strand
GCTTCTTCCTGAATCCACCTTTAAATACGGCAGCAACGGGTGGTAGAAGCCGCTTCCATTTCTTGACTTTGAGAAGGGCCTTGTAGATTCTTCCGCCCCTTTCCCAAATCCGCTGCCTGTAGAGCCATGACTGCGGATTGAAGGAGTTCGGCTGCATCCTCGCGGTTGACATGCCAACGCCTAAATTTATCACCAACCAGACTGTAATATTGATGACTATTGCCCACGAACCGGACAACTGAACAATCATTGCTCTTACGCCCTGTCTTTCAGGCTAATTGCTACGCCCTTCCACACCACGCTCCTTTTGATAGCAACGAGGAAGATCGAACGAAAGAAAACCATTATGAAGACTATCAACGAAACCGGGAATAAGAGTGCGGTATAGAACTTGAATGTACCCACCCGGAAGGCCATCCATTGGACCTGGACGGCAAACGCCAGGTAGGCCAGGGTCCACCCAACGATGAAGGTATTGGAGACGCCGGATACCGCTCCGATTGCACACGCCGCCGCACTTATGCCGCTGCCGATCCACGCAACAGTCGCCACTAGCAGGGGGATGCAGGTCCTGCTGGCTCCGCTGGCAAAACCCTTGCTCCACCCGTCCACCAGCTCTCTTATACCGTTGGGATACATTCGAAAGGAAATGGTGCCCTGCCCTCCGCAGCAGTGAATCGGGAGGTTGCGCTTCTTAAGTGTCTCCCCGAGCGCAAGGTCCTCTACCACCTCGCCTTTCACCGGGATATGGCCACCGCTTTGGAGGTAGTAAGCCTTCCTCATGACTACGCACGGGCCGAACAACCCAATCGGCTTGATACGGTCGCCCAGCACTGTGAAGGGGCCCATTGCGGCCATCATGATTATGTTAAAGAACATGGAGAGCTGTTCGTAGAGTCTTCTGGTTTTGTGATACGGCTGTACGGAGAGAATACCGTCCCTTTCCAGGTATGTGTCCACTATGTCTCTCAGGCCGTTTTTCTCAACGCATGCATCTGCGTCCAGGAAGACCAGTATATCGCCCTTTGCCACCCGCGCACCTTGATAGCATGCCCAGGGCTTCCCGACCCAGCCCTCGGGCCGGGGCTCTGAATCGATGACCGTCACTCCTTCTCCTTCGGCGACTTCCCTGGTCCTGTCTTCGCACTGGTCGGCAACCACGATGATTTCACCGGGGACGCAATCGCCATTTCGCAGGGATGCCAGAAGAACCGGAAGTGAGTTTGCCTCGTTGCGGGCCGGAATTACTACGGACACGCCTGGATGCAATTCGCTGTCCTCTTTGTGACTCCTCGTACAACGCGGAATACGGAAGAGGAGGGAGAAACCGAACAACCAGAATATAGCGTGGATAATGAAGTACGTCATGTACATGAATGCTCGTGGCTGATTATATGGCATTGGTATGCCACGCGCAAGCACACAGGGAACTAGAAACCTGAGCGTGAAATCGCACCCAGCCGAAATGTACCAACCAAGTATTCAGGAATAGGCGTCACCTGAAGCGTTACTATTGACAGGGTCTACTGTCTTATTCGCACGGAAAACACTGTGGTAACACATTATATTCGGTATGCGATTCCCATGCTGATGACAGACAGTGTGAGATTCGGTTGTTGTTGACTGAACTGCATTGCACATTTGTCAGGATTGTTAAGTAACAAAAAGACGAAAACTGTGATATAGCTCCCCGCCTCTCGCTTGGTGAGAGACCAGGGTATAGGATTTTAAGCCAGATTTAGCGGGCTTTGACCCGGTATCTGGCTTTGCCCTCTTCGTAGAGGTCACCGCCGTAGATGTCGTTTACTACCGTAACGGGGAAACCCTGCACTTCCAGGCGCCGAAGGGCTTCAGCCCCAAGTTCTTCGCAGGCTATGACCTCCGCCTTCTTGATGCACCGGGAAACAAGAGCCCCGGCACCCCCTATCGCCCCCAGATAGACCGCCTTGTGCTTCACCATAGCATCTTTGACCGCTTTCGACCGCGAGCCTTTGCCAATCATTCCCTTCAGCCCTGCCGCGATCAAGCGAGGAGCGTAGGCATCCATCCTGCCGCTGGTAGTAGGACCAGCAGACCCGATTATCCTGCCCGGTCTGGCTGGGGTTGGCCCCATGTAGTATATTGTCGCCCCCCTGATATCGAAAGGCAGAGGCTTTCCCCGGTCCAGAAGTCCCACCATCATCTTGTGAGCGGCATCGCGGGCAACATACACGACCCCGGCGAGCAAGAGAGTGTCCCCGGCTTTGAGGTCTTTCAAGATTTCGTCAGTTAAAGGAATTGTAACTTTCCTTGCCATGACTCCCACGTCTCTTCCTAGATCCGCATGAGGCTAAAGCCTCATACTACATTCTTAGCTCCCCTAGCCCCTCTTACCTTAAGAGGGGAATAATCGTCTGCGTTTCCAGCCTGCTTCTTCGGTTCATTCACAGCACTGCTTCTTCACGGCGAGCGCACCAGCACTGCATGTTAACCGCCACAGGCAAACTGGCGATATGGCAAGGGAAGGTTTCCACGTGAACCGCCAGGGCGGTAACCGTCCCACCGTAGCCCATGGCACCGATGCCCAAGTTATTGACTCTTTCCAGGATTTCCCTTTCTAAATCGGCAACCTCAGGGTCAGGACTCGGTTCGCCAATTCTGCGCAACAAGGCCTTTTTGGCTATGAGCATGGCCTTGTCGGTCGTGCCGCCGATGCCGACGCCAATAATAACCGGCGGGCAGGGATTGCCGCCAACCTCGTCGACAAGGTTGACGACAAAATCTATCACACCCTGGTGTCCTTCAGCCGGAGTTAAAACGGTCAGGCAAGAACAGTTTTCTGAGCCACCTCCCTTGGGCAAGATGCTGATTTTCAGGCGGTCTCCGGGAATTATGTCAGTATGAATCATCGCCGGTGTGTTATCCCCGGTATTCGCTCTGGCAAAACAAGGCCGGCTTACTATGGACTTACGCAAGTAACCCTTGTCATACCCCTGACGTACTCCTTCGTTGACTGCTGCGTACAGGTCTCCACCGGTTATGTGTACTTTCTGGCCCAGTTCCAGCATGACCACAGCAGCACCAGTGTCCTGGCAGAGAGGAATCTGCTCCTTGCCAGCAATTTCTATGTTCTGCAGGATTCTGTCCAGCGCGTCGCGGCAAACAGGGGATTCCTCTTTCTCCCTTGCTTGCTCCAGAGCAATCATCACGTCCCCGGGTAAGTAATGGCAGGAATGCTCGAACAAACGGGCTACGGTGTTTGTTACGTCACCAGCCTGGATTTCCCTCATTGCACTTAACACTCATGATAAGCCCATAAGCTTGACTAACTCTCGTACGGCATCGGCCGATTTCTTCAATGCCGTCTCTTCTTCAGGAGTCAACTCCAGCTCTATTATCTGCTCAATGCCGTTTCTGCCCAATTTGAGGGGAACACCTACAACCGCTCCCTCGATGCCGTATTCACCCTCCAAATAGGCCGCGCAGGGCAATATCTCCTTTTTGTCCAGGATTATGGCATCCACCATTCGAGCTGTGGCTGCTGCCGGGGCATAAAAGGCACTGCCCGTCTTAAGCAAGTCCACTATCTCACCGCCACCCTTGACTGTGCGCTCCACCAGACTATCAATCTTCTTCTGGGATAACAGTTCGGTAATGGGTACACCACCAACGGTACAAAATCTGGTGACCGGCACCATGAGGTCACCATGCCCCCCTAAGACGCAGGCGGATACATCCTTTACAGATGCGTTAAGTTCCTCGGCGATGAAAGCGCGAAACCGGGCGCTGTCGAGGATGCCAGACTGCCCCAATACTCTATCCCGGGGGAACTTGCTTATATGAAGCGCCAGCTGGGTCATGGCATCCAAAGGATTGGTTACCACGACGATAATGCAGTCAGGTGAATACTGGACAACTTTCTCGGTGACTTCACGCACTATCTTCATGTTGGTAAGCACCAGGTCATCCCGGCTCATCCCCGGTTTGCGTGCTGCCCCCGAAGTGATGACGACGACATCTGAACTGGCTGTTTCTTCATATTCACACGTTCCCATAATCTTAACGTCGCAATCGATTATGGGGGTGGCCTCCAACATGTCCAGCCCCTTGCCCTGAGGAAGCCCTTCGACTATGTCCAGCAACACAATGTCGGCATACCCTTTTTCGGCAATACTGAAAGCACAGGTAGCACCGACATTCCCCGCACCGATTATAGAGACCTTACTGCGCATTGCATGTACCGCCCTGGTGGTCCTCTATCTTGCTCCTGCAAATACGAGGCGGAGCCGAGAAGACATTCAGGCAATAATGGCTAAGATATCATCTTTTTCTACCGAAGCTCCGGGCTGGAAGGTGATCGCCTTGACCACTCCATCAACGGGGGCAGGAATCACGTTTTGCATCTTCATTGCCTCCAGGAGAAGCAGTCCGGAATGAGCCTTCACTTCATCACCTACATTGACCAGATAGCGGATTATCATCCCCGGCATAGGGGCGAGCACCTTCGTTCCGTCAGCAAAGGCGGCAGGTGGGGCTTTCTTGCCCTGTACCTTTGGCAGTGCTTCCGCAGTTGTAGACGGGTTAGGGGAGGAGGCAACAGCACTTACAGGTGGAGAAACAGTGAAAGACGGAGAACCCCCCACAGCCTCCACATCCACTTCATAATACTCACCTTCAACGAAAACTCTGAATGTTCTGACGCCGGGCCCCTTTTCAGGGACCACTTTCTCAGATTTTTCCACCAGCTTGCCAGCTTTAGCTTTGGCAACAAGCTCATCCTCTTTTTTCACCTCTTCCAGAGTCTTGGGAGCGCGGGGAGGCTTCCAATCATCTGGAATGGTTTTGTCCATGCCATACTTATGTCTTAGGAAACGAGAGCCGGTAGTGGGGAAAAGACCATAAATAAGAACATCCTCGATGTTTCTGGCAAATTCTTTGGACTCTTCCCTGGCCTTTTCAAGTTCCGACTTCAACAAATCGGCAGCCCGGTGCCCGATGGGTTCTTCACCCCTCTCATAGCCCTTGAGCACCATTTTCTGAATTCCTTCATCGACGGGTGCTGGCGGCTGGCCATAAAGCCCATAGCAATAGTCCTTGGTTTCCTGAGTTGTCATCTTGTAGCGTCCTGCCAGGACGTTCTGCACTGCCTGGACACCAACAATCTGGCTCGTGGGCGTAACTAAGGGTGGATAACCGAGCTCTGCCCTGGTCCTGGCCGTCTCCGCTCGCACCTCGTCCAGTCTATCCAGGGCATTGGCCTGCCTCAGTTGTGCCACGAGGTTCGTCGTCATGCCGCCGGGGATCTGGTGCACCAGCACTCCGGCATCTATGACCGACATTGCCGAGGTGTCCAGGAAATCCCTGTATTTGGGCGCGATCTGCTCGAGCATTTGCCCGCACTTGAATAGCTGCTCAACGTCAAGCCCCGTATCCCTGTCTGTGCCATACAGTGCAACTACCAGAGGCTCGATAGCTGGCTGTGAAGAACGCAAGGCAAAAGGAGACAAAGCGGTGTCGACGATGTCAACCCCTGCTTCGATGGCCTTCAATACAGACATGGAAGCCTGTCCACTGGTATAGTGGGTATGGAGTTGAACAGGAACCCTCAAGGTCTCCTTAAGGGCCCTGATTAGTTCATAGGCATCGTACGGGGAGACAAGCCCAGCCTGGTCCTTAATACAAATGGAGTCAGCACCCATGTCCTGAAGGACGAGAGCCTTGTTGATGTAGTATTCCAGATTATAGACCGGCCCACCCATCCTTGGCTGAGTAAGGGAGTAGCATATGGTCGCCTGGTAGTGTTTGCCTGTCTTCTTTATTGCTTTGGCAGCACGTTCGTGATTGCGCTCATCATTCACAGCATCGAAAACACGGAAGATGTCAATGCCCACCTCGGCAGCTTGTTCCACAAAGGCATCCACCAAATCGTCAGGATGGTTTCGATAAGCGACCAAATTCTGACCCCTCAGAAGCATCTGTAGCGGGGTGTCAGGCATGAGCTTCTTTAGTTTGCGGGGTCTGTCCCAGGGGTCCTCACCCAGAAAACGGTGGGGCACATCAAATGTCGCCCCGCCCCAGACTTCCATAGAGTAGAAGCCGCATTTATTCATCTCGGCGGCCATCCATTCCATGTCCTCAGTTCGCATCCTCGTAGCGAATATGCATTGATGTGCATCCCGAAAGGTGGTGTCACAGATTTTGACCGGGTTCTCGGCCTTCGGCCTTATCTTCACCTTTTCGGTGGTCAGGTCTTTGGCTAAAATTTGACCTTCTCCTATTCCTTTCATGAATTACTCCTTCCCGTCATTATAAGACCTTTGTTTCTTGTCATTCTGAGCCCCTGGGAATAATTCTTCGCTGCCAGAGCGTTCGCATTCGCATTATCTCCTCACGCCCAGAGCGACCCCACAAATTTGAGACCGACACCGGCCTTGGCGGTGGCATCGCCGACAGCAGGGCTTCTGCTTCCTCGTCCAGATAAGCAGCTACGGCAGCGGTGACGGCAGCTATTGTTCTTTCTCCGCTCTTCAATGCCACCTTTGACTAAACCTCTTCACATAGGAATATTTCCATGCTTCTTTGGAGGTCTGGTCTCTCGTTTAGTAGAGAGAAGCTCCAGGGCACTGATTATCCTGGGGCGGCTCTCCCGAGGTAGAATAACTTCGTCAACGTATCCCCGCGAAGCGGCAATGTAAGGATTATACAGGGAATCACGGTATTCTTGAATCTTTTCCTTCTCCCTGGCTTTAGGGTCAGGGGCAGCATCTATTTCTTTGCGAAAGATAATTGGTGTGGCGCCTTCAGCACCCATCACGGCGATTTCCGCCGTGGGCCAGGCGAAAACAAAATCGGCGCCCAGGTCTTTGCCGCACATGGCAAGATATGAGCCTCCATAATCCTTGCGAATGATTAAGGTGATCTTAGGAACGGTGGCCTCGGAGTAAGCCCATAAGACCTTGGCTCCGTGTCTTATTATTCCCGTCCATTCCTGGCCTTTGCCTGGTAAGTAACCCGGGACATCGGCAATGGTCAGCAATGGGATGTTGAAGGCATCGCAGAACCGGATAAATCGAGTAATTTTGTCCGGGGCATTGACATCAAGACATCCAGCAAGATACGCCGGTTGATTAGCGATAATGCCCACTGTTCTACCATTAAACCTGGCAAAGCAAACAATTGCGTTTTGAGCATAATGATGATGGGGCTCAAGCGTCTCTCCATTGTCCACGATGGATTTGATAACATCCATCATGTCATAAGCCATGTCGGATTCTTCCGGTATGATGCTGTCAAGAGCAGGGGCAACACGGTTCGGGTTATCGGCAGGCTCGATTAGAGGAGGGTCCTCCATATTATTTGAAGGGAGGTAACTGAGCAGTTTTTTCATGAGTTCAATAGCCTCAGCATCGCTATCGCAGGCAAAATGACAGACACCACTCATGGTAGCGTGGGTCATCGCACCACCCAGTTCTTCGGAAGTGACACTTTCCCCGGTGGCCTGCTTGATAACCGCTGGGCCCGTAATGTGCATGTAGCTTGTCCCCTTCGTCATGAACACCCAATCCGTCATGGCCGGTGAATAGACTGCGCCCCCGGCGGTAGGCCCCATAATGGCCGAGAGCTGTGGAATAACCCCTGAAGCTGCCGAATTCCGAAAAAATATCTGCCCGTATCCCGAAAGGGCATCAACCCCTTCCTGAATCCGGGCCCCGCCGGAGTCATTAAGACCTACTATGGGGACACCGCACCTCATGGCTAAATCCATTACCTTGCATATCTTTTTGGCGTGCATCTCACCCAGCGTCCCCCCCATAGAGGTGAAGTCCTGGGAAAAAGCACATACCGTGCGACCGTTTACCATTCCGTATCCGGTAACGACCCCCTCTGCGGGGACAACAACCTTGTCCATGCCAAAGAGCGTAGCTCGATGCCGGACAAACAGGTCAAGCTCATGAAAGCTGCCGCGGTCAAAAAGCAGGTCAAGCCTTTCACGAGCAGTTAGTTTCCCCGACTTATGCTGTTTTTCCACCCGTTCCGGGCCTCCCAAGGCTTTTTCTTTTCTTTCTTTGTCTTTCAGGTCTTTCAGTCTTTCACCAACCGTGCCCATCTAAACTCCTCCTTACAAATTGACTACACCGAAAAGGAAAATATCTTAAACTAAGTTCGCAATTAAGGCAAATCCTCAAGTTCACAGAGCTACTCCCAAAATTTGGCGGTTTTATCGTACCTCTATGCAAGGAATTTTCTAGTATAATCAGGGCAAGCATGTTTGACATACTACCAGCTCTTTCCAAGCTTTCCGGGGCGAGGTGCCGGTAATGGTCAAACTCCAATTATACTTAGCCAGACTGGAAAGCGACATTGAGGTCAGCCCCGAAAGCCTTGACAGCCTGGTTTAGCATGATAATATGGAGGGAAATTTGAAACCACAACTAATCGCTATAGACGGTCCTGTGGCAGTTGGCAAGAGCAGTGTCGGCTCTCTGCTTGCAAGAAGATTGGGCTATGTTTTCTTCGATACAGGTATGATATATCGAGCGTTTACCTGGAAGGTCCTCAAATCAGGCCTTTCGGCAAGTGACGAAGAGAGGATTCATCAGCTGGCTAATTCGACCAAATTTGAGTTCGTCCCCTTAAAGGAATGGCTTCTTTCCCCCATTATTGATGGTGAAGATGTCTCTTCCAAGCTCCTTTGCCCTGATGTGGAAGAACAGGTTCCTCTGGTATCCAAGATAGTCGGAGTACGTCATGCGCTGGTATCAGAGCAGCGCAGGTTAGCCCAACGAGGAAAGGTGGTGATGGCAGGCAGGGACATTAGCACAGTCGTCCTGCCCTGGGCGGAACTGAAGGTTTTCCTCACGGCCTCGACCGAGGAGAGAGCCAGGCGCCGTCACGCGGAACTATTGGAACGGGGACAGAATGCCAGTCTGGAAACCGTCCTTGCCGACTTGAAGAAGCGAGACGACATCGATATCCGTAGGGCCGTCTCGCCGCTCAAACCCGCTGAGGATGCCGTGATCGTCGATACAGAAGGACTCAGCTTAGAGGAAGTTGTGGACAGAATATACGGATTGGCAGTAGACCTATGACTCTCTCTCAAAAGATTCTCATAGCCGTATGTAGACCTTTGGTCAATATTCTTTTCTCCTGGAAAGTGGTAGGAAGAGAGAATGTGCCATTAACCGGTCCGCTCATACTGGCAGCCAATCATGTTCATGTCCTCGATCCCTTCTTGCTGGTGTTCGGCTTTCCGCGATGGATCAATTTCATAGCAAAAGAGGAACTCTTTCGTTCTCCCTTCTTCAGAGTCTGGCTTCGCTGGGCTGGCTCTCTCTCCCTGCGCCGCGGAGGGAGGATTAGAGAAAAGAGGGAGGTGCTTGACAGCGCCAGAGATGCATTGGAAAAAGGAGCAGTCCTGGGAATGTTCCCAGAGGGCAGCAGAAGTCACGATGGCAAGCTTAGAAAAGGCAAACCAGGCTCCGCAGCTATAGCTTCAAGAACAAATACTCCCATTCTTCCCGTCGGCATCGCCGGCACAGACAAGATTAAGGGCATAAGCTGGCTGTGGAAGCGCCCTGCCATAGTCGTCAACATTGGCAAGCCTCTTAAGCTCACTCCAACCCAGAACAAGATGAGCAAATCGCAGAGGCAATTATTGACCACACAACTAATGATGGAAATCGCCGCTCTTCTGCCACGCGAGTATCAAGGCGCCTATAGAAAACATGAAGATTGAGAAGGCTGAGAACATGGGCCTATGCTTCGGCGTCAGACGGGCCATCAAGCTGTTGCACCAGGCAATCGACAAATACGGAGAGATAGAGACACTTGGACCTCTAGCACACAATCGCCTGCTGGTGAAATCCCTGGCTGATTCAGGAGCAAAGCCGATAAATCACCTCGGCGAAGCTCAAGGTAGGATTCTGGCTATCACTACTCATGGTACAGGCCCAGCGGTGTTGTCCGAAATCAGGGCCCATGACATTCGCATTATTGACACGACCTGTCCCATAGTCCGCAAAGCCCAAAACACGGCCAGGGAATTGGCCGAGGCTGGCCTTGACATCATCATATTTGGGCAAGCAGAGCACCGTGAGGTCAAGGGACTCCTGGGTTGGGCAGGAGACAAAGGTATAGCCACCCTCAACATCAAGCAAATAGGTACTTCGCAGAAACTACTATCACGCCCGGGCATCATCGCCCAGACAACCCAAACCCGATCTGCCTTTATCGAATTTGCCAGGCAACTTCTGGACATGATTGGCCCTGAGATCAAGGAAATGCGCCTTGTTGATACCTTATGTCAAGTGACCCAGCAACAACAAGAAGCTGCTGTGGAATTAGCTCACAGGAGTCAACTCATGATAGTGATCGGCGGAAGCAATAGTGCCAATGCCAGGCACCTCGTCGAAATATGCTCTTCTGTGGTGGAGACTCACCTGGTAGAAACAGCTGACGAAGTCGACAATTCCTGGTTCTCCGGCAAGCAAAATGTTGGTATTACTGCCGGAGCATCCACCCCCGATGAGATTGTAGAGGAATTGGTAGCCAAGTTGCGGTCTTTGTGATCCTCAGCCAAGCCCACCGCTCAGTCTCCTGCCGCCAAGAAGGTGAAGATGAAGGTGAGGTACCAGTTGTCCTCCCTCAGGCCCACAGTTTATCACCAGGCGATAACCCCTCTCGGCAAGCCCTTCTTTCCCAGCAAGGTTCTTAGCAATCATTATGAGGCGTCCGGCAAGCTCTTGCTGTCCGTCAGTGAGTTCGGCCGAAGACGCAATATGAGTTTTGGGTATAATCAGTATGTGTGTAGGTGCTTGAGGCGAGATATCTCTGAAGGCCAGAAAATCTTCGTCTTGATAGACTACGTCGCTAGGCACCTCCCCAGCAACAATTCGGCAAAAAATACACTCCTCTGCCATACTCTAACTCCTTTGACATACTACAGCTTCTTGTCACAAGCTCTCAATCTCTTTGCGAAATCCTCACATCTTCCAAATCCGAGATATTACTTTCCCGCAGCGATTAATTGCCTATTATAGGCCATTCAGGGGTGATGTCAATTGTTTTGTGTAAATTTGATAAAGGGTTTCTCCTTCCACGATTCATTAAGATGATTAATTATCTTCCAAAAGGCCCGAACGTAAAAAGGCCCCGTCATTACGGGGCCTTTTTACGTTGATGCATCGGGTGAATATCAACAGGCGGCACCGGATGAAGGGGCGATGATAAACCCCTTCTGCCCGTGTTCCTGCCGGTAATCGATAACCTGACCTTCTGCG
>JAWOFK010000055.1:0-6168 GCA_046497565.1 Dehalococcoidia bacterium | reverse complement strand
AAAAGTGCCTGAGCCCACGGGACGAACCAAGCAGTTGCTCGATGCCGCCAATATCAAGTTGCCTGCAGTGCTACCATTGAGAGGAGTGCATGTAGCCACCAGGAAAAAGCTCGTTTCTCAACGGCGTTAGCCTCAATTCTCAAGGGGCACTCCGTTCAAGCGAAAATAGCCTCAATTTGGAAGATCTGTTGCAGAAAAGGAAGCAGGCAACAAGAAGGCTATTTCACACTGGCATTAGCTTCAACGTGATGGATTACTCAGCATTCTGGAGATAACAGGAGCCTGTTTTGGTCGCTGAGTCACATTGGCCTGTATTGTTACGTGATAACTTGAAGTGTGCAATAAGGCCGGGACTAGAAGAACCGCTGGGCAACAAACAAGCCGCCTGCTCCGGCTGCCGCGGCCAGCCAGATGCCTTTGTTCCACCGGAAGATCTTTGCGCCGTCCAGAGGCCCGAACGGTATCAGGTTGAACAGCGCCAGCCAGGTGTTAACATACGCTCCCAGAGTGAAGAGGAAAGATGGCCGGACGGTATCCAGCGCCAGGAACACCACTGCCAGGCCGGTGCCGGCGCCCATCCTCACCACTGCCCATTCGTAGCTGCCGCAGGGGTGCGCTTTGCGCAGCTGCCAACTTTCTGGTGGCCAGCCTGCCGCAAGGGATTATTGGCCAGAGCAGAGGGCAAGCGAACACAAAAGGGTTATAATAACGTGTTTCACGCAGTCCATGAAGAGACTATCAGGCAGAGTTACAGGCCCATTTCGAAATGCCTATTACCGATTTGAGCCTGGCGTATGGGTGGTGGCCGCCATTAAGTTTTTCACAGTAATCGGTTTCTCCATTTGCATGCCGTTTCTAAGTCTGCACCTATATCAGGATAGGGGCCTTTCCATGACTATGGTCGGAATAATCCTCTTGACCAGCGGGCTTTTCTCAGCCGTCAGTCAGGTGCTGGGAGGAGTGCTTTCAGACAGATTTGGTAGGCGTCCCGTGCTACTTGTCGCCGCTCTAGCGAGTGTGTTGCTATATTCAGGACTATCTGTTCTTATCGGGATTTCAGCTCCGGTGTGGGCCATTGCAGTTGTCTACATTGCCGGTCGATCAATGCTCACTACAACACGTCCTGTGGTCTCAGCCATGGTGGCAGATTATACCTCGAAAGAGAGGCTGACCGAAGCATATGGCGTCATTCGTATAGGAGCTAACATAGGCTGGGCTGCTGGCCCCGGCATAGGGGGATACTTGGCCACTTTTCTGCCCTATGGCTGGCTCTTCGGGATTGCGGCTTTGACCTGCGGCATCGTTTTCCTCATTATCTTTTTCTTTATTCGTGAGTCTTCGTATGGAGTGGGTAAAGAGATAAGGTTTCGTAGCGTGCTTCCTACTGCTGAGGACCGAGCCTTCTTGGTCTTCATACTGTTGAGTTTCCTGCTGTTCGTGGTCATGGGGCAAATGACAAGTACTCTATCTATATTCGCCGTGGATAGGGTCGGCTTTTCTACTGCCCAATACGGTCTGTTACTCGCTTTGAATGGCCTGATAGTGATCCTTTTTCAATATCCGATGACTCTTGCCATCAGGCGGCTGGCGAAATTCCGGGCTCTCATACTGGGGAGCTTGCTTTACGGGTTAGGGTACCTATCCTTAGGTTGGGTTACGCAATTTGAATGGGCGCTGGGCGCAATGGCGATAATTACAGCAGGCGAGATCATACATTCTCCGGTTGCACTCGCAGCGATAGGGGAGATCTCTCCGCAAGGTCAGAGGGGACGATATATGGGGCTTTTTGGGTTAAGCGAAACCACAGGTATAGCAGTGGGTCCACTGCTTGGAGGGGTACTGCTTGACGCGTTCCCCCTTGAGCCCAAACTCGTATGGGCACCCATCGCCTCGATAGCGTTGATTGCTGCGATAGGGTACTACTGGTGGGCGCGGCGATTTCGGCTATAGTTTTGGAGGCGTTACAGGGAAGCCTGCGGTTACTTGTAGACCAGAGTCGTCTGCCTGGTTGTCAGAAGTCCGTTGAACGCGGATTGGCGCGACATGGGCGAAGGGCGCAACCGGCGGCGGCACGAACGCCTGTGGTGTTCTCAACAACCTCCAGTGTTCCGTAACTGCATACCGAGATGGGATGGGCAAGCCCAACCTTTCGCCTGAACGAGCATAGTTTCAGTTTACCGCACCAATTTCCTGCCCGTCTCAGTCCTGTAGAGGATATTGAGGGGCAACCCAGCGAAAACCAGTAGCTAAGTGTTACCTGTGTAGTCAGCCAGCACAGACTATTGACATCTGGCATTCGATTGATATAGATTTATCTCAAGAACCAGGGACAGATAACAGTCGTGATTGAGCGGTGAATTTGTCCCTGTGACTAGCATTGCCGCCGCTTATTTAGAGAAGGAGAAGATTAAGATGACAATACTGAGGAGATCTGTGTATATAGCTATAGCTATTTGTCTTATGCTTTCCATGATAATGTACTTACCGGGTCTTGTTGTGGCTGATGAGAATGAAGATCAGGGGTTCTTCGGTATTCTAGTATTGAGGAACGGCGACTGGGAGTTACAGGGAGAGCTGAGCTTTTCCGACTATGAAACCCTCCATCTGCCGTTAGGCAATGATGCCGGCCAACTAAGGCTCAGGGTAACTCAACACGGGCAGGATGGTGCCTATGTTGATTACATAGCAGTGCAGAAAGACGATACATCATATCCTCCAGTATCAGCTGTCAACATTGACAGCGGTGAAGATGTCTTAATCAAAGTCCTATCTTCTGAATACGACGTCTGTAATGCCTGGGACAGTACACTAGAGATAGCCTGGGATAATGTGCCTGCTAATACAAGTCTAGTCATGCGGGCTATGCAGGAAGATCTCGGTCCTGGTCATGGGAGTCCCCTATTCTATCCTGATATTCATTCTGGCCAAACACTAAGCTATATCCTGGCTAATGATGGTGGTATCACTGTAGATGGTGTGCTGGAAGAGTCAACAGAGCCTGATTTCACCGTATTCTGGCAACCGGATACACCCCATCCTGATGGATACACCTACGGGTGGTTACACTGCGACGAAGGTTATTTATACGCTGCCGTGGAGGTCACGGCTGATAATACGCCCGATGAAGAGGATTGGGGTGCACTTTATGTGATGGTGAATGGGGAGTTACAGGAATTCCGCATTTCGTGCCATGATAACCAGTGGGGTGCCATTGGGTTCCAGTATACCTCGTCAGTTCCCTATGAACATCGGATATACGAGTTTCAGATTGCTTTGAGCGAAATGAATGCCCGTATGGGTGATGAGATCGAATATGGTTTTGGGTGTTACGGGACTGTTGCTATTCATCCTGATGAGGTCTGGGTGGACGGTGATTGGGCAGGATCGAGTTCCGGTGATCCGGTAAACGGGCACACTTTCGGCGTGGATGCCTTCGCTACCATCCAGCATGCCATTGGCGCCGTAGCTCAAGACGGCACCGTGCATGTCTACCCCGGGAAGTACGATGAGAACGTTGTCATAGGACAAAGGTCGCTGACACTGCAGTCGACGGATGGGTGGGAAGTTACCACGATTGACCCCAATGGAGCTGTGATCTGGATATGGGGCGAGGCTAATGTTACCGTGCAGGGCTTCGAGATAACGGGTGGCATGTACGGGATACATATTACTGAGGTTGACAGTATAGTGTATATACTCGACTGCTTCATCCATGACAACGCTGACCACGGCATTCGCGTGGAAGGAGATGGCGACCTGCTCCATATCGCGGGCAATATCATTTCTCAGAATGGCGGTTCGGGGATAGATATGGCTGAGGCCTGGGGTAGTGTCAACATCGTGGACAATGCCATCGGTGCCTGGCTTCAGGATGACATCGAATTTGATGGGAACAGCCACCACGGCATCCATATTGGCGAAGTAAGTGCGGATGACAGCATTAACATCGAGGGCAATGCCATCTCCGAGAATGGCCAGGATGGGATTAACTCTGGCGTGGGGGTAAGTGCTATCTACGGGGACGTCCAGATCGTTGACAACATCATCGGTGCCTGGACGTGCTATAGCGGAGATTATGGCCATACGGGTGACCCTGAGCGTTACCACGGCAATGGTGGGAAGGGCATCCATATCTACCAAGTAGGCGAGACCGGCGCGGTCACCATCGAGGGCAACGCAATCTCCGAGAACAGTTTGGGGGATCCCGCGACCGGGATATGCATTCACTTCATCGATGGCTCGGTCGGCATCGCCGGCAATAACATCGGTGCCTGGGAAGACGACTACGGCGCCACCTACTTCGGTAACTGGGGAGAGGGGATATGGATCAGCGGCGTACGTCCAAATGCAGCACTGACCATAGGTCCTGACAATTCCATCAAGGGTAACTCAGGGCATGGCATTGACATACTATGGGGATCTGCGGAAGCCAGCATAGAAATCCACAATAACCTGGTTCACCAGAATGGTCCGTGGGTCTGCGGGACCGGCATCAAGCTGGGCTCAGGTGGCGTCTGCGGTGCTATGGTGAGGGATAACATAATCACCAACAATCACAAGGGTATATACCTGGATGCCAATTCGAAGCAGAACGTTATCCGAGATAACGAGATAAGGGATAATGCACACGGCGTGTGGGTCGAGGGTGACGATAACCATATCCTATATAACGATATCCTGAACAACCAAGCAGCGGAGTCAGGTGTCCATCTTACCATCACTGCCGAAGGCAATGTGATCAACTGCAATAATATTGAGGGCAACTCGCCCTACGGCGTGTACAACGAAAACAGTGAGGACACAGTAGATGCCACCCAGAACTGGTGGGGACATTTCAGCGGCCCTTCCGGTGAGGGTGACGGCAGCGGCGATGCTGTCTCCACATATGTGAACTACAGCGGATGGCTGCCTGCCGAATTCCAGGAGTGCCCGGAATGTAGCGGAATTCCTCCGGTGGGCGGAGCAGCTTATCCCATCAACAAGCCTGCTATTTTGACACTCTGGGTTGCCCTGTGTGCAGCCATTATCGCCGGTGCAGGCCTGCTGGTGGCAAGGCGTCGCCGGGCTCAAACCTAGTCTCTGGAGATTGCCTCGTCCCGATGAATCGGGACTCGCAATGATAGAGGGATAAAGGGGCGGAGTTCGTCTCTGCCCCTATTGTGAAGTGCTCCGCCGCTTGCCTTCTGGCGTTTGCCTCGCCTGACCCCCCGTGACATGCTCTTCTGGAAGCTTATGGAAGCCACACCCCTTGACCACGCCTGAACAACAACCTGCATTGTGCACTAAGGCCGGGACTAGAAGAACCGCTGGGCAACAAAGAAGCCGCCTGCTCCGGCTGCCGCGGCCAGCCAGATGCCTTTGTTCCACCGGAAGATCTTTGCGCCGTCCAGAGGCCCGAACGGTATCAGGTTGAACAGCGCCAGCCAGGTGTTAACATACGCTCCTAGAGTGAAGAGGAAAGATGGCCGGACGGTATGCAGCGCCAGGAACACCAGTGCCAGGCCGATGTTGGCGGCCGGCCCGGCCAGTGAGATAAGGCCGGCTTTCCTGTTGCTCAGGCTGATGGTTCCCCATGCGGCTGACCTGGGCTGTATCATGACTGCCCCAGGGGCAGCGAAGACAAAGCCGAAAAGCGAGGAACCCAACGCGATGATTAACCCCATGGGCCACATCACATACTCGGCCACACAGTCGAACCTGCGGGCAACGATTCGATGGGCCAACTCGTGAAAGACAAACCCCAGCGAAACCGCAAACAGAGAGATACCGACTGCGAGAACGAGGACAGTCGGTCGCTGAAAGGCACCAGCGCCATCGGAAAGGAGGATACCGAATGCCAGGGCCAGCACAAATGCCGATATGACCAGGTCCCTCAACTCTTTCGCTCTCATCTGTTGGTCAAGTTTATCGCATAGTCAGGGCAGCCAACAACCCTGACGCTAACCCAACTTCCGCAGTTTGAGGTAAGAGATATTTCTTAGCCCATCTTTACCATTGACCACCCAAAACCGAAGCTAAAACAGGTAAACCAGGCGTTTTATGGACACTACATCTTTTTGATTCGTTTGGTCTTGAGTGGATTAGGAGGCAACCCCAGAGCGCGATAGACCTCGAGATGGAAGGGCTCGGGGTCTCCGGTTTGCCTGATATGTATCCGCTCTCCCTTCT
>JAWOFK010000048.1:0-28078 GCA_046497565.1 Dehalococcoidia bacterium | reverse complement strand
CACTACGGCAAGCTTCTCTTGGCGACTGCGGTATATGTCCTTTGCCCGCTCTGGATTGCGGCGCAGGATGTAACGTACCCCCTCGCATTCTACTTCACAAATCTTCTCTTCGAACAATGCGATTTGAAACACGCCTTCTCTGAGCATCTTCCTGATTTGGGGTTTGGTTATCGCCGTGACATAGTGAAACGCCTTCTCGTTCAGGAGCCCTGTCTCTGCCTGCTTAAGCAGTCCACGATCACCCACCAGAGTGACCCTCTCCACTCCAAAGTTAGCCGCAAGGATACGCACTTGTTCCGCAACAGTTTGGGTATCCGGAGTATTCCCCTCAAACACCCGCACCGCTACCGGTGTACCATCCGGTCCGGTAAGTAATCCTATCACCAGTTGCATCTTGCCTTTCTTCCCATCCCGATTGTACCCAAAGGCGGCTAGAATATTCTGAACGCCCTCAAGGTACGAACTGGTGACGTCATACAGAAAGAGCTGTGGCGTTGCCCTGCCGTAGCGTCGGCGAAACAACCGTTTTTCAATGGTTTCCTGGCGCTCCGAAAGCCATGCCAAATTGCTGTACAGGTGATCCTCGTTGAAAGAATCCAGCCCCAGAAGGTCGCAAACAGAATGGCTTTCTGCCAGCCGCACCGCACGCAGGCGAGAACCTTGACCTATGATCCGAGCCATCACTTGCCACAAAGCTAACTGCCCTTCTCGATGGTGCCCCAGAGCTCCTGGCAAACCAATGCTTTCCGCAATTGCCTTCACGCCCAAGACTGCTCCAACCCGCATCCCTTCTTTGGTGCCAATCTCCTCTATGCTTATCAATTGGGCGAGGTTCCCCTTGTGTTTCAAGGCTAGTTTGAGAGCAGCGATCTCTTCATTCGTACAGTGGGAGAGGTTGGCCAAAGTCCGATGCTTGACCTTTCCCTTTTCGCGAAACGACTCACGGAGTAGGTGACGATAATACCGCTTACCTCGCTGAGTGGAGTAGCCTGTATCGATATACATCGTGTCCACACTATAATACATTACAGGAGATTTGTCAAGGGTTACCCCCACACTTATTAGTGTGCACTTTCTCGAAATAACCTGAGGCTGTTTGAACGTGATTCCGGCTGGAAGATCCGCTGAGAGCCAGAGCATGCCTGAGACTGAGATCACACCAGGGTCGGCTCTGTGCGGCCTCACTCCTGTCGAAGAAGACGGCAAATCAATCAGCTTGAGTTGAGAAGGTTGGCCTGTTGCGTAATAACGGCGACTGCTGTCATATAATGGGTGTAACAGACAGCCTCGGGCAACCACTGAGCCTCATAAGAATCCAGCCAACTTCTCCCTTATTATTTCGAGATAGGTAGTTCCGTAGTTTTCGTCCGGTTCTATCTGAGTGTACTCATGCCACTCATTGAACGAGGTGATAAAAACGGCATTTAGCTTCGGGTCCAGGCATCTGAGCACTGCGTCGCAGAAACCCTCAAAGCGTTCTGGGCTCCTGACAATCACCGGGTTCGCATCTTCGGGTCTGACTGGGGAATCGTCAAACCCGGGCATCAGGTTGGGCACAAACCCCACCCCTATCTCCTCTGCTACCTCGAGGAACTCTGCGTACTTCTGCGAGAACTTATCGCCGAAATTATCGTCAATGCCCTCAACAGAAGCGTGCATGTTGTATGACGTTATGGCATCGAACTGCCCCATGAGCATCCTCTGTCTGGGAGAATAGGGGTGCTGCCAGTACACTATGTCTGCTATGAGATACACATCCTCCTCCATTGCGCCCCTCAGTTCAGAGATTGCCCCCTCCACATCGCCGACGAATGTCCGGGCTAAGTAGATGACTACGACAGGTCTTCCTTGTATCCGAAGATACCCAGGATCGCTGAAGTAGGTTTCCTCAAGATACTTAAAATCCTGTATTAGCCGCGTCCTGTTCGATTGGTTGCTGAGATCAACCTCCCCTTGAACCGATACTTCAAGCCTGCCCCACGTCTCGTAGTGTATGCAGAACTCCATTTCGTCTGCCAGACTGGCCTTTAGGAAGTGATTCTTTAGGGTGACGTCCTCCCAAGAGTATGGTCCCCACCAACTCATGATGAAGGCGTCAACACCGTGTCCGGTTGCCCAGTCTATGTGAATGTTGATCGTCTCCTCATCACGACAGTTGTACTCTCCGAGCACCGGAGTATCCTTATAGCCTTCGTCCCAGTGCGTCGTCCCAGAATACCAGGGATAGTAATAGGCACCGATCAGCATGTTATCGGCCGAAGCGATGTTTTCGTACTTTCTTGTATACCCCTTAGCCTGGAAGTTGGCGGTAATAGAATAGTTGCCGTTCATAGTAATAGTGGTTGAGGAGGCATTAATATCGGCAATGGTATCCACATCACCCGTCCAATTCACAAACCGGTAGCCAGCATCCGGAGTAGCCACTAAGTCAACCACTGTTCCTTCGTTATAGGTAAATATCGCCTCGCCAGGCGTGATTGGGAAACCACCTGCTGTACTGGAGACCGTGAGGTCGTACTTAGGAATAGGCTCAGAATCAGGAGCACAGCCCATGATCCCAGCAATGAAGGCTGCCACAACCAAGAAGATGCCCGCTCTTTTCACGCAATCATGTATCCTCAAACGGAGTATTCTCTCCATGCTTCGCCTCCTCCGCTGAACAATCCATCCAATCGGCTTCCTTCTGTCTGACTATCAGGCAATGCCGTACTAACTGATGCAGCGGTTAGCTCATCAAATGGTCCTCAGGATGGCCCACACGATGCACCGTCTCCACTATCAGATCAGCTCTATTATTCGTTAATGATGCTAGTGAAGAAAACACCTGCGTCAAATTGCATTTGTGAAGAGAAGTGATGCCCAATTCCTGGATACATTTTGAAAGATATATTATCGCCGTTGTTATTCATAATAACTGATTGATTCTGAACCCTCATAGGATCTGTATCAGCGATGTCATAAAGGATTCGACATTGGTCGGCAGTAAAGATTTCCAGATTCCAGCCATACACTGGAGAATACACTGTTGATTGGTAAGGCCCTGTATCCTCTTCACCGATGAAGATGAATTTGGGAATGGAGTTGTAGGCATGTGCGTCAAAATCAACTGAAGTCAGAATGCTGAAATCATTTGTTCCTACTGGCCAATCGAGTCCGTTATTTGAATAAGTGTCCATTCCCATTGTCAAAGCTCCGCCTGCTTGACCTATTGCCACAGCCTTTACTTTCTCGGGGTGGAGAAAACAATACCTCTGAGCAAACATAGCCGAATTTGAGAAACCCCACATTAAGACCTTGTCATTGATTTGAATGCCATAAGACCGCAGTTCGCTCGTGAAATCTTCGATAATGGCGGATACCTTTAGATCAGGCCTATAGAATTTCTTGTCAATAACGTGGGAAAAGACACTTGCAGGCATGGCAACTGCGTATTCACCTTGCCCTTCACCACGTGGAATGGCTACACCAATGCAAATGAGATTTGACAAGGAGGGATTCGATGAGAAAAATGCTGTTAAACGTCTGACGTTTTGAATGGTAGCCCCATAATCTGTGTTACCGCCCTCTGCCGTAAGTAGGATATAGTAAGTTGAGCTTTGTCTTAAGTCATCCGGCACGAAAGAAAACCATGTATATTCCTCCGAATCGAAACCTCTATGCAATCTAACACTTCCTGAATACGGATAGTCAATCTTCTTGCTGAAGTTGGCCGTGATCGAGTAGTCTCCATTTATGGTGATGGAGGCCATGGAGTTTTCGACATCTGCAATCATACTCACATCGCCAATCCAGTTAACGAAGTGGTAACCCTCGTCGGGCTCCGCCACCAGATCTACCACTGTTCCCGCGTCGTAGGTAAAGGTCGCCTCTCCTGGGGCAGTCACCGACCCGCCAGCAGTACTGGATATGCTGAGATCATACCGAACATGACTTGCGTCACAGCCTACCATCCCCGGAATCAAGGCTGCCGTAATCAAGAAGATGCCAACTCTTTTCACGCAATGGTTTCTCGTCAAGCCAAATCTTCTCTCCATGCTTCGCCTCCTGTGAAGTAAAGCGGTTCAGTTCATCGAAAATCATGGTTCATAGTATGTTAGACATCCCGGACTGTCAACCGCCGGAGCTGAACAATCCACCCAATTGTGCAGCGCCACCCGCCTGCATTTCCGAATCCCACCTCTGTCTTCCTTGCCGCAATCAAGCTACGAAATAGGCTGCCAACTGAGGAAGGGATAGGTCTGGCCATCAACGATGTTCCAGACGTAGGCTGTGTTCGTCTCCCCGGAAGCGACTGCGATTATGTCCCACCCTGCAGCTAAGAAGGTGGCAATGTCGTTCATTTCCGCCGTGGTCTTGCCCACCCCACCAGCACTCCTTTCCATCCCAGACGCTTCCACATCCCAGAAGGAATTGCTTACAGCGCCGAAAAGAATACTACCCACGAGACCGCCAACCCACCTCTCGCCAGTCACGCTGCTGCTGGAGTAGCAATTGCTCACAGTGCCCCGATTATCTCCCACCAGGCCGCCAATGTACCACGCGCCGCCGCATACGCTGCCGGTCGCGTAGGAGTTGCTTACAGTGCCTCCGTGATTGGCTCCCACCAAGCCGCCGACAAACCGATTTCCAGCTATCGTCACGTCCTCGTGAGCTACTTGAGTGACTTTGCCATCGGAACCAACGTATCCAAATAGCCCGACTTGTGAAACAAAATCAAAGATGAAGCTTAAGTTCGAGACCTTATGCCCGGCCCCATCAAACTCTCCAGTCAGATAAGGGATATAGAAGTTGGGTTCCGTAGCTAGATCGAGGTCGTTTGTTAACCTAAACCTGAACGAGCTATCCTGGCCAAAGGCGAGCAGCTGTTTGAAATCGCTGACGTTTTCTATCACATAATATCCGCTTTCTTCAGAAAGCCTCTCGTTGACATCCAGAAACCTGTCGTTAGCCAGCCATTCCTCAAAGTCTTCGTCGAACAAAGCTCCAATCGTAATTATGTTCTCTCCATTAAGCAGAACCTCATGATAATTATAATGGGAATTACTCACAGTGCCTGGGGCATTCCATCCCACCAGGCCACCAACCTCATCGCCGGTCACACTGCCGGTGAAGTAAGAGTTTCTCAGAGCACCGCCAAAACTATCTCCTGTCAGACCGCCAACACCCCATCCCCCGCGCACACTGCTGCTTGAATGGGAATTGCTCACAGTACCCTTATTGGCTCCCGTCAGACCACCAACACCCCATCCCCCAGCCACGCTGCCACTGGAATAGGAGTTACTCACAGTGCCCCCAGCATTCCATCCGACCAGACCGCCAACATAGCCCTCGGCAGTCACATCGGCGTCCACCAATCTGAGATCCTCTACCAATCCTCTCGCTTCCAGAAAACCGAAAAGGCCCACACCATTTTCGTCGGGTCGGTCAATAAACAGGTCCCTTATCTCATACCCCTGGCCGTTGAAGGTCCCGGTGAATGGGTCAAGGCGGGTGTATGGCACATGCAGATAGACATGGCCAGTTCCAATGGGTTCCCAGCCTTTTCCATCATTGGCCATCTCACTTGCGAACTCCAGATAGCCGTGTGTACTAGAATCGAGGCCATTCATCAGAACGTAACTGCCAGCTACGTCGTCTCTGACGGCATTGAGGTCATGCCAATCCCGTATTTCCTTGGCGAAGTTAGCGGTGATTAAGTAGTTGCCGTTCATGGTAACGGTGGTTGAGGCAGCATCGACATTAGCGATGGTGCCCACGTTGCCCGTCCACTTAGTAAACTGGTAGCCTTCCTCGGCTTCTGCCAAGAGGTCGACCACCGTGCTGGGATCATGCGTGGAGGTTTCCTCACCAGGTATGGTTACAGAACCGCCAGGGGTGCTGGAAATAGTGAGGTCGTAGTGGGCAGGAGGAGTCGGCTCAATCTCAGCTGCACAACCCAGCATTCCCGCAATCAAGGCTGCCGTAATCAAGAAGATGCCAACTCTTTTCACGCAATGGTATTTCCTCAAACGGAGTATTCTCTCCATGCTTCGCCTCCTCTAGAGTAGTTCAGTCCGTCCAAAATCATGTTTGATAGTATGCTACTCATTCCACACTGTCAACCCTGCATCGCCAAGCACAGCCTCGACCGGCACAGATCTCTGGCACGCAGCCCAACAATCTGAGTCATTGTTTGGCTTTTTTGGTAGCACCGGAATACTGGCCAAGCGTTCATGTCCTCGAACCTTGCTATAGACATTCATAGTGCAACCGTTATAGCATCCTTTCATGACTCGTGTGTCACTAATCTATCTGAACTAGATCACTGGGCATAAGCACCCAAAACGTAAAGCGCAATTAAAACGGGGGCATACCAGCCAACCACTCTAAGAACCTTATGCCTTTGCCGAAACCTGAGGCCGGCAATAACCACAAGGCTCATCACGGTTGCCACACCACCCACACACGATAGCGTTCAGAGTTCAGTCGGCTGTGATTCTGCAATTACAAAAAGAGCATCGCCTTGGCAAATTTTGTACTGGGACTGCGGATTAACCACCATCACGCGTTCCTCTTCTGGTAAGTCATAGCGGATGTCGGCGCCTAGTTGTGCCCGTAGTTCTTCTGAGCAATCGGTTTCCACAGCTAAGAGAATCATACGCCGTTGTGCCAATACTTGCACTGCTTCAGCAAACTCCCTTCCCACCAGCGCATCTGAGATGTGACCACCATAGCGATAGAACTCACTACCAACATTGAAGGTTAACAACTCCGACACCATGTTCGAAAGGCCATGATTTAAGGCTGAAGCCACAACAAGGTTCCCCCCAAGCTGGTCAAGACAGATAATCTCATCAGCATGGGCACGCTCTAGATGAGTACGATTGGCAGAGTTAAGGAGTTGTACACAGGTATGGACTTTCCGATTTAGAGATTCTACTGCCAGCACTGTCATAAGAGCTTCAGCATCAGCTTCATTGGGACCCTTATCAAGATCAGTGAGCACAATGACGCTGTCGGCTCTCATAACCCCAGCTCGAACTAAGCTTTCGTCTTGAGTAGGATCACCCTTTATGAACTCAATACGCTCGTCCTTGACCGGGCGCTGCTCAATATTAGCCAAGACGACGATTTGCCGGTATTGCTTCTGGTCAGATGACAGCAGCTGGTTAACGATTCGCTCTCCCTGGAAATTCCAGCCACAGATCATGATATGTCCCGAAAAATTGACCTTCTTTTTCATGCTGCCTCCTCGTCTAAGGAATTCGATAAGCGTGCTTGTGATTTTGGCCGTAATGATGGCTACAAAGGTAACGCTAGCTACCAGTCCAGCCACGATGCTAATCCGGACTGGTAAGAAGGGGCTTTCCATTACTCCCAGTTCACCAAAGAGAGTGGGCAAGATCATCGCTGTAGCATCGTCAAATCCAACCTCCTCATACGCCATAACGATGAAGATGGCACAAACGTAGACAACTGCTAGCAGAAGAAGGATCGATAACACCGGGCGAATGACGACTTTCTTCCAGGCTAGCCACACAAAGTAGCGGCATTTACGTACCATAGGTTCCCCCCCGGCAATTTTTCTAACATGGTACTGCATACCTCCTGGGCCTTCTTTTGCTCATCAAAAAAGAAGGCTAGATCATCTACAGCCCTTGTAGCATCACGATATTCACGAACAACTCTTGCTTTCAGATCCGCGCTAACCTGATGTTAGGCCTATAGTCCTATGATAGCGTTATTATGAAATTTGTCAATAGTTTCTTGCGTGATAAAAGGCACCAACCTGGTTTTTCACTGAAATCGAGTAGGATCGAGGTTAACTCTGTACCCTGTTTCTTGGTCAGGAGTAACAATACCGAGCATTGTGGCTTCAAACCACAACCAGGCGGGCAGTCGGGCGCTCACGTTGGGCCACATCAGTCTTAGTAATCGACACTCACATTTCTCGCCTGCAGCGCCGGTATCTGCTCGTGGATGGACTCCTCGCTCAATGGATTGTTCCTGAGACCAACGTAATCTCCCCTCCCCAGCTCCCCATTGTCCACCAGCGGCTTGACATCGCTTATCTGGTTAGCCTCAAGGTCGAGCCACTCCAGCTTGGTCAGCCCCGTTAGCGCCGAGATATCGCTTATCTGGTTCGACATGAGTAAGAGGTAGGTCAGGTTGAAGAGGCCCTCCAGGGGCCAGATATCGATGATCTGGTTCCACCCAAGGTCGAGATTGAAGAGGCTGGTGAGGCCCTCCAGGGCTGAGATACTGCTTATCTGGTTGTTCCCAAGTTCCAGAGATAGCATGCTCGTGAGCCCCGCCAGGGGCGAGACATCGCTTATCTTGTTGTTCGCAAGGTTCAGGGATATCAGGCTGGTGAGCCCGGCCAGTGGCGAGATATCGCTTATCCGGCTACCCGATAGGTCCAGTGAGGTCAGCCTGGTCAGGTCGGCACTGAATACATCGACAAGCTCAATTAGGCCAGCATCGTCCATGTCCATATTGGAGAGACTGAGTTCCTCCAGGTTGGTCAGGCCTGCCAGGGGCGAGATGTCGCTTACCTCCGGGTTATCCCCAAGGTAGAGCTTTTCCAGGCCGGTCAGGCCAGCCAGCGGCGAAATATCGCCAATCCGGTTGCTGCTGAGGCTAAGCGTTTCCAGGCCTGTGAGACCGGCCAGGGCTGAGATGTCGCTGATCTCGTTGTTCGTAAGGTGGAGCCAGGTTAGGCTGGTGAGCCCCGCCAAGGGCGAGATGTCGCTTATCTGGTTGTCCATGAGGACGAGCCGTTTCAGGCCAGTGCAGTACTCCAGCCCTGTAAGGTCAGCGATGCTCTCCCCCGACGCCCAGAGTAGGGTAAGTACCTCCAAGTCGCCTGCCCGAATGGGCCCCTCAGGCATGTGGATCATCTGTCTAACCGCTGCCTCAAGGTTCGGGTCCCCGAATACAACCCTTGCATCCCTGGTCGGCGTCCGTCCGACGGTCACTACCACGACGACAGCCACTACTAGGACACACGCTGCAATGATTCCGGTCAGCCTTTTCTTGTTCATCTCTTCCTCTTGTCATGAACTTTCGTGATATCAGTACGATATGACAATTGGCGAGAACTGTCAATGCCCGTCACCCGCGTATCCGTAATTGCACGATTGTCAGGATTGTTGGGTGGTAACGCAAGCACTTGCCTGTCGCCATAATGCCCAATCACGTCCTCATATCATCTAGAAACTCAGATGCTGGACTGGCGCTCGTCACCAGCAGATGATCTCTCGCCCGAGTGCAAGCGACGTACAGCAGATGGCGCTCGGTGTTATAGACTTCCTCAAGATCTCCTTCGTCTACTACTGTCTCAATGCGTTCCTGCAGCGGAATAACCTCGTCATCACACGCCATCACTGCCACAGCCCGAAACTCGAGCCCCTTGGCCAGATGCATGGTGCAAATCGATACATGACCGGTCGTTGTCTCTACATGCTCATCAAGAACCTTGTAGGGTACATCGGACTTCCGTAGAGCTGCCTCGGCGCGACCGAGCTGTTCTGCCGAGCGTACGAACACACCAATCTCGTGTGGCATCACACCGGCCTCAACCTCTTGTGCAAGCCATGTCCCGACAAGAATCAACTCTGCATCCTCCGATTCAAGGACGCGGATCACCGGTGCTGGACCGTTAAACACTGAAATAGTGTCAGTACGGTCCTCAGTATTACCATCAACGTCAATCATCTCAGGGCCGAGCAAGCGGTCAGCCTGCTGGCGGATCTGGTGCGATGTTCGATAGTTAATGCGCAGGTTGCGGGAACGTCCGCGAACATCCACTCCTAATGACTTCCAGGAAAACGGTTGCTGAAAGATCCGCTGGCCGAGGTCGCCGGCGAAAAAGAGTGCATTGGGACGAGTTCCGCCAAGGGCGGCAAGGAATCGGAGTTGAGCAACACTAATATCCTGTGCTTCATCCACCACAGCGAAGTCGAATGGTAGGCTCCTGCTTCCCAATAGAGTGGATGCGAGAGCAGTGAACACCTGTGGTTGGGTCATCAGTCCCCTTTTCTGCAACAGGCTGTGTACTTCCTCGAAAACCGACCACAGAATCGCCCTCTGAGTCTCCGGCAGCCGTGTCTTCCTGCCAAGCCGTGCCACGTCTCGATAGGACTCCCAGGTTCTCAACTGCCACGCATCGACGACTTGTTCCCATTCAGTCAACAAGAACCGGAGACTGAATCTGTGGCCACCCAGGCCTTCCGATGCCGCTTTAACGATCATCTTCTGCAGGTCACTGTCGCTAACGATGTTTGCCGGGCCGTGATGTGCTTTGTAGAGTCGCATAGCGATAGACTTGAACGAATGAATGTCGATGCGTTCGGCAAGCCGAGGCTCATTACCAATCAGGCGCTTCAACTTGGTGTGAAGAGCATTAGCCAGGGCCTCCGAGAAGCTAACGAGCAATACCCTGGCCTCGAGATGAACTCTTGCCAGATGGACAGCACGGTGTAGCGCCACTATGGTCTTGCCTGTGCCGGCCGATCCGGAAACACGTGCAGGACCAGAGAAGTCCCGCTCCACCCATTCACGTTGCTCTGGGTGCAGGAATATCGTCCATTTCTCCCAGGGGTAATCAAGGGCACGCTGCAATTCCTCGACGTTGGTCATGACACGGAATCGCCGTAACGCATCGGGGTGATCGAAAGGATCCGTCGATGGGGTTGCCGCTTTCGCCATACGAGGTTTGCCACCGGTAGCCAGCTCAAGAAGAGCCTCTGCAGCTTCGCCAGGCAAGTGCTCTGCCAGTGTCAGGAGCCCGTCTTCATCTACTTCACGGACATCTGCGAGCCACTCCAGAGGTACACCGTAACTCAGTAGTTCGTCGTCGGGCTTGCTGGCAAAAAGGGGCGGTCTTGAGGGTCTGGGAATCTCTTCAGCAACATAGACAGGAACAACCACTTCTCTAACGGTTTCTCGAATCTCCACGATCTGCGCCGCACCGGTCTGCGGATGAGTTTCTAACCTCCGACGTCGTGCCCATTCGTAGGCTTTATCATGATGATCGACGTAGCACAAGAGAATGCTGCCTCCAGCCTTGTGGACGATCAACCGTAGGTCACCGCTTACCCGCACCGACCAGAAGTTCTTGTCCTTGGCCACATCGAGTTTGTGGAAGCTTAGCCCCGGGCTCTCTGGGTTCATCTGCAGGTCAAAGGCAGTAGTCTTCACCGCCTTCTGTTCTTCTCCGGTCAGGCGGATGAGGCTGTCTGTAAAAGTCTCAGCGATGCGGAAGTCCATCAATCCTCCGGCCAAAAGTAATGGACTGGAGCCAGCCAGTAGCTCTGGGGATCCTGCTCGGACAGTAGTCTCTTTGTGCTCAGGTCATTCGGCCACCATCCCTCGAATCCCTCTCTCGCGGCAATCGCCGCAATAAGTGCATCGCGCTCATGTTCTGTTGTACCGACAACCCTCAGATGAAATCGGTCTTGAAAGGCAACCCAGTCCCCTTGTGTCAGGGCTTTCAGCAGAGCTTTCGGATGGCTCTCGGTTACGGAGATAGCGGGGTATATTCCGCGCATTCTCTGGATGAACATCGCCGCCTGGATCAGAACTGCGCCGCGCAGTGAATTAGCGGCCTGCACCTGGCCGCCAGGTAGTCCATACCGCTTCCGCAGCCATTGGTCAGCATGACGGTCTCCGGATTTGCCGGAAGCCCACCACAGTGGAGCATCGACGCCAACACCGCTCGGTTGCCTCTCTACATATTTCTGAACAAAGGCCACTGCCTCATCGGCACAGCCCACACACCCGATCAACGCTTTACCAGGATCGGTCAGGATGGCGACACCGAAACTACCTTTACCTCCGGGATCAGCTCCTATCCAGATTCCTCTATCTCGGCTCATACCCTGAACACTTTCATCACTTCATCGCCGAGGTGGTTAATCACTTTGACGGCGATCCGCCCACTCTTCGGCCTATTAAAAGGCCGGGATGTATCGCTCTTCAGCGTAGCCCAGGCTTCTTGGTCTATTTCTGCCTTGAGCGTGGTCTTCAGGGCACTATAAGGGTCATTTGCGCCGAGGAAGTAGGCATGGCGAACGAAGAAGCTCTCCTCATTGTAATCGTCATCCACGAACCAGCAAGCAATGCCATCAGCACTATCACTGCGGACTTCACCTGTGCCGGGATCAAATACATCCACGCCATTGATCTTGATGCGGAACCTGTCGTCTGGCTCTGGGAGGAGACTGATATCTGGTTCACCGAAGATGACGAAAAGGTTGCCCTTGCCCGTGCTCTTGAGGCTCTCCGCCATATGAAGGTCAGCATTCATGCGTGCCTTGAGTACGGGTACGCGTCCAAGATTGCTGAACTCCGTGGCATGCGCCTCGTAGTTGAAGGCACAGGCTATGAGCACATCAAAGCCTGCATCACCCGCTTCCCGGGCAGCGGCCACAAGATCAGCGCGCAGCACTGTCCCGAACTCAGGACCGATGAAGATCGCAGCACGTTTCTCGGTCTCGCCCTCCAGATAACGCCCTTCGGCACAGACGAGGTCACCAGGCCATGGGGTGAGGGAGGCGAAGATCATGTGGTCTTCTTTGTGCGCCTGTTGAACTCCGGCGGTCTTGAGGTTATCCAGGATCATCTGAGCGAACGACTGCTTCGCTCCGTATTCGCCGCCGCCTTCCTTCACCTTGAGCGGGTCTATCAACTCATCGTCCTCATCTACACCGAGGATACGGTGCGGGCTGAGGCTCTCCACGGTGAAGGGGCCGGCTACCCGGACTTTCCTCCTGTCCTCATAAGGCTTATCATACAAGTATTCGGATTCAGCCTTGGCCGCTATTGATGCATCAATTTCCGTCTGCCGGGCAGTGCGGGCCTCCCACCAGTCTGCGTGCAGCGTCTTTGCGGCGTCTGGCCACTGGGCATCGGCGTCGCGCGGAATCTCCCACTCATGCCAGGTCTTCTTGAGCGAGGAGTTCAGCTTCTCGCGCAAGGGCTCCAGCTTCTCCTGCCACTGCTCCCAGATGACATCGATCTCCGCGTTGTTGGCGATGGACTTTAGGGTGATGTGCGGCACGCGCTGATAGACGAAGCCCTGGCGGATGTTCCCGTGTACGGGCTGAGAACTCGGCGCGGTGTGGGTGAGTTCGGCTTCTTTGATCTGGCCATCGCGCGAATCGGCCAGCAGGTAGAACGGATAACGTGCGCCCATGATGCGGGCACGGGCCAGAGCCAGCGCCACGCGCGAGGTGTCGATCGTGATCCAACGGCGGCCCCATTGCTCGGCGACATAAGCGGTGGTGCCCGAACCGCAGGTCGGATCGAGCACGAGATCACCGGGGTCGGTAGTCATGAGTACACATCTTTGGATAACCTTCTCATTCGTCTGAACTACGTAGGTTTTCTCTCCAGACAGCCCTCCAGCTTGTGTATCAGTCCAGACATTCGTAATTGGGAAGCAAGGGAAGTCGTTCCAGAATCGGATGTATTTGAAAATCGCTTTACTTGGATACAACCGATTTGCACGTAGGATCTTTGTAAGTCCGGTCTTGTTTGTCTTCCAAAATCCTCTGTTCGGCTGAAATGATCTGCCATGGGCTTCGAATTGAAACCGTGAGCTTTCTCCCCCACTGTCAGATGTGAGCGGGCTCAGATTCAAGAGACGCCAACCATCAGGGATTGCCTCTAGAGATATCTCCTGAGGCGTTAGCTTGCGAATAGAGCTTCCATCCAGTGACATAGCGTGCACATAGCCCGTAGAACCAATCCCTCCAATTTCGCGGAGTTGCAGCATTCGTCTGTGTTTAACACTTCCCCTATTTCTTGAATACCACAAGAGATGATCATTCACTGTTGGCAACAATTCGCTGGTCTGGCCGGCTGTCTTGATGAATGGGATTTGGGAGCACAAGTTTTCGTTCCCGAATACTTCATCCATTACCGCCCGGACGCGATGGACATTCTCATCCCCGATCTGCACGAAGATAGAGCCGGAATCGCAGAGGAGATCACGAGCGACGGTGAGGCGGTCGCGGAGGTAAGTGAGGTAGCTGTGGATGCTATCACGCCAGGTGTCGCGGAATGCTTTGACCTGCTCCGGTTCACGTGTGATGTGATCGGCCTTACCGTCCTTCACGTCGCGGCTGGTGGTGGACCACTGGAAGTTGCTGTTGAACTTGATACCATAGGGAGGATCAATGTAGATGCACTGTACCTGCCCGCGCAGTCCTTCGCGCTCAACCAGGGAGGCCATCACCTGCAAGCTATCGCCAAGAATCATGCGGTTGGACCAGTTCTGTTCGTGCTGGTAGAATTCGGTCCTATCAACACCATCCGGCATGCCGTTGAAGTCGGCAAACAGGTCGGGTTGGAACCCATCAGTCTGAGATCTGGCCTCTTTGGTCTGGTTCAGGAGGTCGTCAATGAGTACCTTGGGGTGTACCTTCTCCTGGATGTACAGCGGCGGTGCGTGGACTACAAGGTCGCTCCAGTCCTGCTCATCCTTACCGCGCCAGACGAGTTGAGGGTCGAGATCGGTATTCCGCGGATATTTCAACTGCCTGGCAGCAGCATCTTCCCGCTTGAGAACGGATTGATACTCTACGGTGGGGATGTTCGTCCGCCTGGCCTCATCGTGTTTGAGGCTCTCGACTGTCTTTCGAGTAGTGGGTTTCTTAGGCATTAGTGTATTCCTTCAGTCGCCGTGTGCCCCGTGACAGCCATAATCATCTTGTTGAACTCGCTTTGAACAATTCCCGCAAAATCGGCCCCCATCTGATAAACCTCGGTGAATTCAGCAAAGGCCCAGCGGCCGTATTGTTTGACGTTGTTCACCCCGGGTACCCAGTAAGTCTCCATGGTGGACTTCTTCTCCTTGGCGTCTTCACGTCGGTATCCCTTGATCTCGACTACCAGATGCAGAAGGTCATCGAATCCATGTCCATCATCTACCAGTACAATGAAATCCGGGAGATACTTCCGAGACTCTGAGCCATAACGGTAAGGCACTTCAAGCCCCAGGTTGTGATTCTTCACATATGCCTTCACTCGAGGATGCGATTCCGCCACACGGCAGAATTCGGCTTCCCAATCGCTATCAAGGATCACCCAGTTGATGTGGCAGTGCCTTGAACTGGTTTCCCACCGGTCTTTTCTTGATGTGTTGAACCGGACGTAAGCAGTGGAACCGGTTGGATTGTAGGGATCGAGCAGTGCTTTGATCGGGCGTTCATCTTCCAGAGCGCGCGTGATACCGACAGTAATGCGTGCACAGGCCATGTCTGCCAGTTCCTGATACATCAGCTGGCCGGGGTAAGTCCCGCCCTTACATATCAGACAGGTATCGAGCCATTGCTTGGTTATCCGTTTGAGCTGACCGAACAGATGCAGTTTCGGTTCTTCTCCCGGGTCACGCCATTTTGTGTAGAGCAGACGCTGTGTAATGTGGAACAGCAATGTCGAAGGCCGAATCTCACCGAGGTGTTCAAGATTCAGATCCACCCCTTCACCGATGATGCCCGAATTCCTCGTGATGGAGGGGCCGACAAGATCCGGACTGAGTTCAAGAACAGAGTCATCGTTGAAGGCCGCAGTGAGCCGTTCCTCGGGCAGTTCAACCCGGTACCCCTCAACCCGTGGAAACCTTATTTCGAGGGCATCGCGGTCCGGACGGACTGCCTTCACCTGTATGGTCTCACGGGGTGGTTGTGGTGGGGCGACAACAGGCCTGGCTGTGAAATCGAAGGGAATGCCAAAGATATCCGCGTATTCGACACCGAAAAGCTCTTCTTCATTCAGGTCGTAGGACTGCCGACGCAGTGCGCGTCCGATAACCTGTTCACAAAGAAGCTGGGTCCCAAAGGCGCGGATACCGAGAATATGGGTCACGGTGTTAGCGTCCCATCCCTCGGTGAGCATCGAAACGGAGACAACACAACGGGTGGACCCTCCAAGTTGACCGTATCTGCCAACTGTGTTCATAACCTCTCGCAGCAGTTCCTGATCCGTGAGATGGTCGGCGGCCCGGATATCCCCGGTACGTTCGATGATCTCACGCCGGAAACGCTCTATTTCGTCGGACGCCATGGAGCGAAACTTATCATCCAGAATGTCACCGGCTTCAAGCTGCGCGCTGTCAATGAGCAGAGTGTTGGGACGTGGGACCGGATTGCTGCTCGTCTCATCGAAATTTCGGAAGAGAGGCAGTCGACCGTTCTCCAACGTCGTGCTCCCATCGTCATTCCTCCTGTGGAAACCAGATACGTAGTCGTAGACAAGTTTGGAGATGGCAGTGTTCTGACAGACAACGATGAAACACGGCGGCACTCTTATGCCGCTCTCCTCCCACAGCCTGAAGGTCTTCTCATAGTGCCCGTAGAGCGCCTGCAACGCTGTCTGAAGTCGCGTAGGAAGCTTGAGTGGGTCGAGTTCGCCTCCCTGGCCACGGCTCTTCTTTGGCATGCCTTTGCCGATATTCTTCCAGAGGTCGCGATAGACGGGCATTTCATCTCCTGGAATATTCTCTGCTACCGGCACGCGAGGAAGCTTAACGATACCGCACTCGATAGCATCCATAAGCGAGAAATCTGTCATGGTCCAGGGAAACAGCGTGCCCTCCGCATATCCGGAGCCGCTGAGAAAGAACGGTGTCGCAGAAAGATCAAGGACACGATTGATGCCAAGCTTACGGTTGGCGGCCTCAAGGCCCGATATCCACACCCGGGCGGCCTCATTGTTCTTCTCTGCCTCTCTTTTTTCATCACCTTTGAGGGCATCCTTTTCCTCGGTATCCTGCTTTTCTCTATAACAGTGGTGAGCTTCGTCATTGAGTACGAGAATGTTCCTGATACCCATGAGTTCAGGCATTAGCCGCTGTATCATCTGCCCTTCGGTTTCTGTGGTTCTCAACTCTTCACCCCTACGGCCAGTAAGTAATGCGCGGCCTCCCGCAGAAAGCTCAACGCGCTCACGCAACATGAATCCATGATAGTTGGTTATCACGATTTTCGCGCGATTCAGGTCATCAAGCATATCACTCGGCACCAACTCCCGGCCGGCATAGTAACTGTCGGGGTCATTGGGTTGGAGTACCCGCAACCTGTCTTTTATTGTCAGGCCAGGTGTAACGACGAGAAATCCTCGAGTATATCTGTTACTGGTGGGCCGACGTAACGCGTTGATTGTCTGCCAGGCGATTATCATGGCCATAACGGTTGTCTTTCCGGCACCTGTCGCCAATTTGAGTGCAACCCTCATAAGCTCGGGGTTGGCCGCTGCGTTGGCATTAGCGATGTGTTCAAGGAACCGGTTGCCGATTCTTCCGGCTTGAGGCGCCACCTCGGTCAACCATATCAGCGTTTCTACCGCCTCGATCTGGCAGAAGAAAGGTCGGATACCACTGAATTGATGGGCCCGCCAATGCTGAAGCAGACGAGCTGTCTCAGGCGTGACATGCCAGTCCTTGGGATTAGGCAGACTACGCCATCCGGTTATGACCCGGCGCAGTTCGTTGATCATTGTTGCTGTGATTTCGTATTCCAGGTTCTGAGTTGACAGCCCTTTGCCCTCGTCAAATACCATTCGTTGTTGGGCGGTGGCTGCCTTATGCTTCTTAGACCTGGGAATAGGAGTGATGAAATCTGCCTCGCGGCGGCTTTCAATGATCCTCTCTGTTGGCTGCCCCTGCACGAGTTCCCAATGCCGTTCCGGACACCTATAAGGCGAGTTCAGTATAGGATGCTCAAAGAAATCGAACACAAGTTTTGCTCCCATAGTGCTATCATCCACAGACCACTAAACTTAAGCTGATTATAGCACCGTCGGTGTTCGTGAACAACGCTCTGGATTTTGGAGAAATCGCCCTGGGTAACAAACCGTCAGTTTGTGCGATATGGTTTCATTAGTTGAAACTGATCCCGCTGATAGTCCAACGTTCGCTTTTCCTTCGAACCCACCCCCCCCGCTACCAAGATCACCAGAGGGAAATAGTGATGCTCCTCTCCTTTTGTTAGCAGATCAGTTAATAATGGACTATACTACTAACTCCATCTTGTAAGTTTCTATCTTCAGCCATGGCAACCAGAGTTTTCGTTTGCGGCACACTCTAAACCCCATTTTCTCATATAGCTTTATAGCTATTTCATTATCATGGGAAACGTATAACCAAAGTCGCCTAAAACCGGCATAACTTGCTTGCTCCTTTAGCTTTTCCAATAAAAACGACCCTATTCCACGCCCACGATATTCTCTTCCAACGACAACATTACTAATGTATATATCGCCAGGCTTCAAGTCCTCTGGCATTATTATCTCTGTTAAAGGAATCCCGAGGAGAATGAATCTCATCTTGTCGCAGATATTCATTACTCTCAAGAATGCCCTTAGTTGCGACCAATTGGCTTTATCTTCATGGGAATAAGCTACCACAACCCCAAGCACTTGGCTATCATGAGAGGCAACATGGATATTCTCATGCCCATAGCTATTTCTACCCATTGATATCAGCCGCTTCACCTTGCGTACTGCTCTGTCCCTATCACCGCCAAAGAAAAGTTCTGATAGCTCTGTATCAGTATCAACGATTAGCTCAGACACCGTGTCGATGTCATGTTTGTTTGAGTCAAACTCAGTATAAAGCAATTGGCTTGATCTTTCTTTCTTCCCATATACTTTGTGTGAGTTCATTCTATCAGATGGCTATTACGTTGCAAACCACGATAATCATGTCCCCGACTATCGTTAATTCAACTCCAACATCCACTACTGCGAATTGGAAGGCCTGTTAGTTAGTCCAGCTTCTGTGTTTGCACAATCAGCCAGTTTGTGTCATGCCTAAGCTAACCGAGCTTCATGGCTCTATCGGTTGACTATTCCACGAAATGAATTTGCCCATTGCGGTCACCTATCTGCGGTCAATGATTTAGTATAGCTTGGGTTCAACTTTACTCATGATTCATGCACCTGTCAACGTGTCAAAGCAAAAGGTTTAGTTAATGCGATAGGTAGTACACATTGCCACTGTGCCTTGTCACTGCAATTCCATTGCGATACTTGGGTCATTCTACATTTCATCGCAATGTGACCCAACATTTCTGGCAAAGGTGCAATCCAGGTTTCAATGAATGCCGATTTGAGGGCTCCGGAACGAAAATTTGACAGATTATTAACGCATGTGGTATTATCAACATTGTCCCAAGCAACCGAACAGGAAGTTGGTGGACGATGAACCGAGACCGAGTAGGCGGAAGTCGAAAGGACGAGGGGAGGAAACCAAAGAGAGGGAGGTTGCTTGGGGCACTTTCTTGTGCCATCCACAACCGTTCATGCTTCCTACGAGCAAGTAACACCTAATGCGACATGGTAGCAGGATCACGATAACGCCAGCATAAGAGATCAAATGGCGCACTCAGATACCGTTGAGATTGCCGGCGTCGGGCCGGTTCTCTTTGAGCGCAGCAGGAGAGCCAAGCGTGTGATCATCTCCGTGAAGCCATTCGCAGGGGTTCGGGTTGCTGTTCCTTATGGATTATCCTTCCAGAAGGCCACGGAGTTCGTGTATACCAAGGTAGACTGGATACAGAGGCAACTGGCAAGGATGAAGCAATATGAACGAAGCGATGGTGCTACCAAATCCGCCCTTGATAGCACCGATAGAGCGGAAGCCAAACGCAGGCTTATCAGAAGGCTGGAATACCTGGCTGCAGAACATGGTTTCACCTATAACAGGGTGTTCATCCGCAATCAGAAGACGAGGTTGGGCACTTGCTCTAATAGAAACAATATTGGTCTGAATATCAAGGTTAGCCGCCTACCCGAAGAGCTCATGGACTATGTGATTCTGCATGAGCTTGCTCATACTCGGGTCAAGAACCACGGTAAGGATTTCTGGGTGCTTATGGATAAGCTGGTGGGAAATGGCAAGGCTAAGGCGGCGAGCTTACGCGAATATCGTATTGGCTGTTTGTAAGACGGAGTAGCGGAAGGTTAAGTTCAGTTTGTGAAGGATTCCGGGGACACCATCCTTCATAAGGTGTTCATAAGGTGGAGGACCAGGCCTGCTACAAATCAGGCATTATGTCCCCAGAATATCACAATGACATAGCTCCCAAATGTACATTGCACGATTCTGATGATTGTGACCTATTAGCACTAACTATCTGTACCTAGAAATACAGGCCCGTCCGTTGGGAGACCAAAACCCGTCACCTGGGCTTTGAAGCTGCCCTGATAACGATGAACAAAATCAGATTGACATCAAAGACCTGGATGTGGATTTTGACGAGTTACTCGCATGACGAGTTACTCGCAATTGACGTTAGCCGTGTGTTGTGCTATGGTATGCGCCATCATTCATTTGCGGGAGCATAAGTTAAATGCGAAGCGACATGGTTAAGAAAGGAATCGAGCGGGCACCCCACCGGTCGCTGCTGCGGGCTGTAGGCTGCTCTTCAGATGACTGGGATAAGCCATTTATCGGAGTAATCAATAGCTTTAGCGAGATCGTCCCCGGACATATTCACCTGCGAACCGTGGCCAGGGCGGTAAAGGAGGGGATACGCAGTCAGGGCGGGGTGCCTTTTGAGGTCAATACCATAGCTGTTTGCGATGGTATCGCTATGAACCATCCGGGAATGAAATACAGCTTACCGAGCCGGGAGCTTATTGCTGACTCGGTTGAAATCCTGGCGCAGGCTCATGCCTTCGACGGCCTGGTATTCATCCCTAATTGCGACAAGGTCGTGCCCGGGATGCTGATGGCCGCAATCAGGCTTAATTTGCCATCTGTCTTCGTGAGTGGTGGGCCCATGCTGGCCGGGAAGTTTGTCCAGGGAAACACTACCAGGTCCGTCGACCTTATTACGGTCTTTCAAGCTGTAGGCGAGGTGGCCAGGAGTAAGATGACCGAGGCTGAGCTGCAGGAACTGGAGATGGTGGCCTGTCCCGGTTGTGGGAGCTGTGCCGGAATGTTCACCGCTAATACCATGAATTGTCTTACTGAAGCCCTGGGGATGGCTTTGCCGGGCAACGGGACAATACCCGCGGTGGAAGCACGACGTGTACAGCTGGCATACAAAGCCGGGCAGCAAGTCATGAATGCGCTGGGCAATGATATTAAACCCAGGGATGTGGTCACCAGGGATGCTCTTCATAATGCCTACGCCGTGGACATGGCCCTGGGTGGCAGCACGAATTCCGTGTTGCATCTTACCGCCATAGCGCATGAGGCTGCGATAGATTTCCCATTATCCCTGATAAACGAAATTAGTGACTCCGTTCCTCATATCTGCAAATTAAGCCCGGCGGGCGATTATCACATTGAGGACCTGGACTTGGCCGGTGGCATTCCCGCCGTAATGCGAGAGCTATCGAAATTGCTCAGGGTTGAGGCGAACACTATCCTGGGCAAGCCATTGGGCGATATAATAAGGGAAGCCGAAGTCAAGAACAGCGCAGTAGTCCACCCCCTTTCCCAACCCTATGCTCCTACTGGCGGAATTAGCATATTATTTGGCAATTTAGCGCCCGATGGCAGTGTGGTCAAGAGCGCTGCGGTAGCTCCTGAGATGTTAGTTCACCGGGGTCCAGCGAGAGTCTTCGATACTGAGGAGGAGGCTACTGCGGCCATAATCAAGGGCGAATTCAAGTCAGGTGAGGTACTCGTCATCCGCTATGAAGGACCAAAGGGGGGACCCGGAATGCGGGAAATGCTAACGGCTACCTCCCTTCTCAGCGGTATCGGCATGGACAAAGAGGTGGCCCTCATTACGGATGGACGCTTCTCCGGGGGCACACGAGGGGCAGCCATCGGGCATGTCTCTCCTGAAGCAGCAGAGAAAGGCCCGATAGCTGCTTTGCGGACCGGCGATATAATCAAGATAGATATACCTCGGCACGAACTGGACGTGGAATTAAGTCAAAAGGAGCTGGAACAACGGCTGGCTTCACTGCCTTTCTTTGAACCCAAGATTAAGACTGGCTATCTTAAGAGGTATAGTGATAAAGTGAGTTCAGCCAGCACCGGAGCGGTGTTTGCCGGGTAAGGAGTTACGATATGAAGAAAACTGGTGCTCAGATTCTCTGTGAGAGTTTAACCAAAGAAGGGGTGGAGGTCATTTTTGGCATTCTCGGTGGCTCTGTCTTACCGATATATGATACCTTCCCCCAATATCCTCAACTTCGACATATACTGGTCCGGCATGAGCAAGGAGCGGCTCATGCTGCCGATGGCTATGCTCGAGTCACTCACAGAGCAGGAGTATGTATAGCTACTTCAGGTCCTGGAGCCACAAATCTGGTTACAGGTATTGCCAATGCTTATATGGACTCAGCACCCATGGTAGCTATAACCGGACAGGTACCCAAAACCCTTATTGGCAAGGATGCCTTTCAGGAGGTGGATATCACGGGCATCACTCTTCCGATTACCAAGCATAATTATCTTGTTACCGATGTCGCTGAGCTGGCCGAGACGGTTAAAGAAGCATTCCACATTGCCCAGACCGGGAGGCCGGGACCTGTGCTTATCGATATACCACGGGATGTACAGCAAGAGGAAACGGACTTCGTATATCCTGATAAAGTCAATTTGCCGAGCTATAAGGTTGTCTCCCGCGGACACCCGGCTCAAATTAGGAAGGCAGCAAAGCTCATTAACGAAGCCGAACAGCCTGTTATCATCGCCGGTAGAGGAATAGTCATTTCCCAGGCCTATGATGAGTTTAAGGAATTGGCTGAAAAAGCACAAATGCCGGTGTGTCACACTCTCCTTGGTTTAAGTGCCTTCCCTGGAAACCATATACTGGATCTGGGCATGCTGGGGATGCACGGCACGGCTTGCGCTAATATGGCAGTGCAGAACGCGGACCTCGTCATCTCTGTCGGTATGAGATTTGATGACCGGGCTACAGGAAACACCAGGGAGTTTGCCCCCAAGGCCCGCATCATTCACATCGATATCGACCCGGCAGAGATCAGCAAGAATGTGCCCGCAAATGTCCCTGTAGTCGGCGACATAAAAAGTGTACTCACAGCCCTGAATACGGAGGTCGAGAGAAGAGAGCACGTAGATTGGCTATCTCAAATTGAGCAGTGGAGATATGAGCATCCGTCTCTGGACATCCGGCAAAGCGAGGAGCTACTGCCTCAATACATCGTTAACCAGATTTACGAAGCCACGCAAGGTGATGCTCTGGTGGTGAGCGGCGTGGGGCAGAATCAAATGTGGGCAGCACGATATTTTGTCTATACCAAGCCCAACAGCCTTATCTCTGCGGGAGGGCTGGGACCCATGGGCTTCGAACTACCGGCTGCCATGGGGGTCAAGGTCGGTCGCCCTGAGAAGGCGGTATGGTGTGTTGCCGGCGATGGTGGCTTTCAAATGACTATCCAGGAACTAGCTACCCTGACACAGGAGAACATTGCTGTAAAAATAGCCATCATGAACAACGGGTATTTGGGCATGGTGAGACAGTAGCAAGAGCTATTCTATGGCCGCCGCTACGTTGGCACCAAGCTCTGGAATCCCGATTTCGTCAAAATCGCTGAGGCTTACGACATTCCCGGTATCAGAGTGAAACACAGAGAGGAGGTCATCCCGGCTATACAAAAGGCAATGGAATACCCGGGGGCTTTTCTTATCGATTTCCTCATCGAGCCCGAGGAGAACATTTATCCCATAGTGCCACCAGGAAGAAGCCTGGCTGACTTTTTGGATCCGTCAAAGGCGGAGGTACAGGGAGGAAGGCTCCAGGCATAAAACACAAAATACCAAACGTAAGTCAAAGGATAGAAGTAGAAATGCAGAATGACAGGGCAAAATATGATAAATCCTAAGCACGAAATTCGAAACCCTAAACAATATCAAAATACTAACGAACGAAATTCAAAACAAAATAAGTTTTGAATATTTTAGATATTTGAATTTGAAATTTGTTTAGTCCCTGAGATCCCTGATTTAATCAGGGACAGGGTTTAGAGATTATGAGTTGGAATTCATGTAATGGGGGGCAAATTGGCTGAAAAAAGATATACTTTGGTAGCTTTGGTGGAGGATAAACCGGGGGTGCTTAATCGAATAGCCAGCTTATTCCGACGGCGCGCCTTTAATATTCAAAGCCTTACTGTGGGGAGTAGCGAACGTCCCGGCTTGTCTCGCATGACCATTGTTGCCGGCGGTGATTCTGCCCAGGTCGAGCAGGTCAGAAAGCAACTGGAGAAGCTGATCAACGTAGTCAGAGTCTCTGATATAACCGAAGAAGACATGGTGACCAGAGAGCTGGCCTTAATTAAAGTGAAGGCTACTGCCTCGACAAGAAGCGAGATTATTCAAATCGTTGACATTTTCCGGGCTAACATAGTTGATGTTGCCCCAGGTTCACTGACAGTGGAGGTGACCGGGGATGAAGACAAGCTGAATTCCCTGCTGGGGCTCCTTCGTAATTTTGGTGTTAAGGAGCTTTCCCGGACCGGCAAGATCGCCTTAACGCGCGGAACCAGTCCTTGAATAGTCGCTCATAGCTTATACCTAACGGAGGGAAGATTATGGCTAAAATTTATTATGACAAGGATGCTAACCTGGATTTACTCAAAGGAAAGACAATCGGCATTATTGGCTTTGGGAGCCAGGGACACGCTCATGCCCAGAATCTAAGGGACAGCGGCTGCCGGGTCGTTATTGCCGAGTTACCGGGCACCGAAGTCTGGGAGGCGGCAAAGAAAGCTGATTTTGAAGTAACCAGCGCCGCCGAAGTAGCCAAGAAGGCGGATATAATTGTTATGCTGGCCCCCGATACTTTGCAGTCCAGAATCTATCGTGAGTCAATCGAAAAGGAAATAGGTCCTGGCAGGACCATGATGTTTGCTCATGGTTTCAGTATCCACTTTTCGCAAATCGTGCCTCCGGTTGAAGTTGATGTCTGCATGATAGCGCCTAAATGTCCGGGGCACATGCTCAGAAGACTCTATACCGAAGGTGCAGGAGCTCCAGCCTTAGTGGCTGTCCATCAAGATGCCTCGGGGAAGGCAAAAGACACAGCTCTGGCCTACGCCAGGGGTATCGGTTGCGCTAGAGCCGGAGTGCTGGAAACGAGTTTCGCTGAAGAGACCGAGACCGACCTTTTCGGCGAACAAACGGTGCTTTGCGGAGGAGTCTCCTCTCTGATAAAGGCCGGCTTTGAAACACTGATAGAGGCCGGCTATCAACCGGAGATTGCCTATTTTGAGGTTTGCCACGAACTGAAGCTCATTGTTGACCTGATTTATCGGGGCGGCTTGAGTTATATGCGTTATTCGGTAAGCGACACGGCAGAGTATGGAGATTATACGCGGGGCCCACGGGTAATCGATGAATTGGTCAAGGAGGAAATGAGACAGATCCTGACAGAGATTCAGACTGGCAGCTTTGCCACGGAGTGGATTTCGGAAAACCAGGCCGGCCGCCCCAGCTTCAACGCCATGAAAAGAAAAGAGGCAGAACACCCGATTGAAGTAGTGGGTAAGAAACTCAGAAACATGATGCCCTGGCTGCAGGACTAGATATTATCAGAATAGTCATATCATGACATCAGCGAGACCAGAGTCACTATCACCCCGGGCTGTGATATGACAAGGTCTTCCTTGGACCTGGTTACCCGGCAGTCTTGGCCGCCTACCATGACAGACATGACGGCGTCTTATTTCCTTTCCTGCGACATCATGTTTCCCGAGAGACCTACTCGAATCTTCTTTGGTGCTCTTGCTGATTCGCCGTTGGTAGCATTCGCGTCGGTCGTAGCTTCTTCAACATGAGCCACCGCGGGAATTGTTCGGAGTGCATCAACAAGGTCCATTTCCTCACGCAGGAAGACCAGAATTGAAGGCGAATCCATGCGGGGTATGATCTCAGTGTTTTCGACCTCGGGCAACTGATCAAGGTGAGCCACGACTTCCATGATTTTGGCCATATGAACCGGAGGTAAGATTTCCACCTCGAATTGCGGCTCGCCCAGGTCGGCCTGGTCTTCCATCTGAAGCAGTTTGGAGAGGTCGAAACTTGTTTCGGACCGGTCCACAGCTTCCATCGGCACTAGCGATTCGTAGAACATATTGCCCTCTTCCATTGTTGCTGCGCTACTCTCTTTCTCGAGTTCCATAACCGCCGCGGTACTCTCCTCTTCGGTTCCCACAGGTACAGCGCTGCTCTCCTCCTCAGGTCCTACGGTCATTGTGCTGCTCTCTTTCCGGGGCTGCGACATCTTGTTCTTGAAATCCGCCTGTGCTGCCACTGCCTGCTGCTTAAGGCTTTCCAGTTTCTCCGCCAAATAGTCGAATTGCTGATTTACAGCGTTGTGCAGTTCATCCCAGATTCTTTTCCTCTCATTCTCTAGCAGCATCGCTGCTTCCTTTTCAGCTTCAGAGCGGATGGCCTTAGCCTCTTTCTCAGCTCTATCCTGAGCTTCAGTTTGTTTCTTTTCCGCCAGCTGTTGAGCTTCCTCTTTGGCTCTGTCTATAATGGCGGCACTCTCAGATTTGGCTTGCTCTGTGGCTTCTGTCTTGATCTGCTTGGCCAGCCTATCAGCCTCAACAATGGTTGTCTCCGCAAGCTTTGTAAGAGAAGCGATATGATGCTGGGACTGTGCCAGTTCATCTCGCTCCTTGATAAGCTCGTCAATGAAACTCCCTACCTGAAACTCGTCTACGCCATTTTTTGCCCGCTTGAACTCATGCCCCCCCAGCGTAATGACACCATCTTTACCGCTTTCACTCATAATATCACTCTCCTTCTATGTATTAGTCAATAATGAATCGCCCGGTAACGAAAGAGGTCGGGCTCATTTCATTCCATGGTAGACTGCCGTTTTTCTATGTCTCCATTTCACCCTGAAAGATTTTCCAGATTTTCTCTGAATTTCCTTTAGTATCCTCCCAGGCCTGCTCGACGGTCTCCTGGCGTACCCTCAATGCTTCCCTCACGCTCTCCTGGTAAGTCTGCTCAGCTCTCCTTTTCCCTTCCTTATGGGCTTCCTCGGCTGCCCGTTCAGCCTGTTCGAGAGCTTGCGAAGCTCTTTCTATCGCTTCGGCACAGACGTTGGCGGCTTGCTCTTCAATTTCCTTAAAGGCCTTCTCCGCCTGGCGTTGTCGTTCCTGATACGCTGCCGCCACCTTTCTTTGAGCTTGCAGATAAGACACATAGGCCGCTTGAGCCTCGGTCATCAGCTCATTTAGAGGATCCTTGACGACCGCTTCAGAGTCCTCAGGGGTAAGCTCGACTATTTGTTCCTCATCTTTGCTTACCGCCTTCCTGGCGTGCTGGTTCTTAGTCATGGTAGTCGCCATAATGCACCTCCTTCAGTTTCCCTTGGTACTGTCATCAGAATCTTCAAAAATACGAGTGATTGCCACGTCCGATGTGGCAAGATTCAAATCTCTGGCCAACACTCGCGACTGACAAATCCTGTAACCTCCTGTATGAACTTGAACCTCCTCTACTGGCTTATCTCAAAATCGATGATATTTTTGCTGTTTCAGCCACATGATTCCTTTGAATCCTGCTGGTCTCTGCCGTGATGCTTTGTAGTTCGTCCTCCGTAAATAGTCTCCATCCTTTCCTGTCTCTATATTCGGCTTCCTTTACGATGCTTTGCCTCATCCAGCGAAACAAGGTGCTTTTACCTATGCCAACCATCTGGCAAACTTCAGCAGTCCTATAATAGATTTGGCCATTTATTTCTATAGGCATACGCAACAACCCCTGAGCTTATTTGAATATAGCTTAATACTTGTTCAATTTGCTGTAAATCACCTGTTAGTAACCCTACTTTCGTAGCAGGATTAAGATTGTTTCCGTGCTACACCAGCTTCTGTAGAGGAACTTATTGATCGTCATTTATCCCATCTTTACCACGGCTTTTACCAAGGCAAGCGATGATTAGCTTTGGAGGGAGGCTGGAAGCCATTAACGGCAGCTTTGGGAGGTCAATGTAGTGCCCCATAGTAGTTAGCAGGTATTGACATCGGTGGCATCACGTGGTATGCTGCTGGTATGTTCATCAGGGAGATCACCAAGAAGAACCCCGGCTACGAGAAGACCTTTACCTATCACCGCTTGATGGAGTCCGTCCGCACCCCCAAGGGACCC
>JAWOFK010000047.1:0-14400 GCA_046497565.1 Dehalococcoidia bacterium | reverse complement strand
TTCAGAATGAAACCAAACCGGGCGATACAATTGCTACAGCACCGATTCATAATTCCCCGGTGGCTCTCGCCGGACGACCGATGTATATGGGTTATGCCGGACATATATGGAGTCATGGTTACAACTGGTCACATCGTGATAAAAATTTGAATGATCTATACGAGAAGGGTGACTTAGTCGAAGGAGGACATCAGCCGGAATATGTACTCGTCGGTCCGGTTGAGAAGAGACGCTGGAGAGATTACGAGCCTCAGAGACCTCAGTGTCATTCCACTAGGTCAAGTGCAATACATCTGGAAGAACAGGAGGTCCTGGCAAATGGCAAAAGAAGTGGCATCCTACCTTCACAGCCTGGCAGCAGCACACAATCTGGATGATAGAAGCGCTCTACGATACTGGGCAACCGGTTCCTGCCTGGAGAACTGGGAGGAGGACCCGATAGGTAGAACGAACGGAGTTGGCATCACCACATTTCAATACTTGAGAATGATGGGAGGAATAGATACGGCTATGCCTGACAAAATAGTAAGGAGGGTGGTGAGGGAGATTCTTGATGAGGCGCAGGTGGATATGCCAACGGAAAATGATATGGATCTGATCAATACGATTGAACATATGGCGAGAATGTCAGGTTACAGGCCTATTGAGATATGTTGGATGACATGGCTCGTTCAGTCTGAAGGAAATATGATAAAGATGGAAAAGTATCGGGAACTTCTAAATAGAATTTAGAGTTCAGCTGCAGAACCATGCCAACATGGCTGACGACGCACACGGGGGCCTCAACGTCTTCGCCTGCGTCTGAACAGCGACAAAAACCACAATAGCCCAATAACACTGATGAAAGGAAACGGTCGGTAGGTGACTCCCTCGCCGGCTCCGGTAACAGCCGTCGCCGGGGTGGGAGATGGTGTTAACGGAGCTGCTGCTTCGGGAGGTATCTCGTAAGCGGGCACCTCGGCAGAAATCTCGTAGGCAGCTATGTTGGCGTTGAGGTACTCTTGGGGTGCCCAACCCAGGGGGTTGTTTCTGCCGGTGGCCTCAGCCCAGACCCATCCCGGTTCTCCGTCCAGGTGAAAAAAAGCCGTTGCCTTGTTATAGTCGGGCAGATGGACTAATAGCGCAGTATGACCAGGCACAAGCACCACGCCACAGCGGAATCCGGCAGCTTTGTACATAACCGCCAACAACACCGTCATATCTTCACAATCGCCATAGCCAATCCCGTCCTCAACAATAGCCATTGCCAACTCGTCGGCATTCTGGGCAAACTCTTCGTTTCCAGTTCGGTCTATATCAGGGGTATATCTCGTGCCGTCACGGACAAAATGGAATATGGCCTCCGCCCTGCGCAGTGGGTCCGGATACTCGCTGGCAATCTGCTCACCCAGGCTATAGGCCAGGCCGGCATTTTCCCCCAGGCTCTGGAAGGCTATAGCGGGGCGAAATCCTGTTTCAGTTATTTGATAAAAACCGTCTGCCCCGAATGCTCTGGTCCTGCATATCGCCCAGTCATCAAAGATGTTACTGTCCCTCTCGTAGAAACCTAAAGATGGAAGTGCTGAGACGTGACTGGCAGTCGCCACCGCAGCTATTAGAATAGCTATTAAACCAAGTAAGACCCCGGCTCTCTTCATAACGGTCCGGTCAGTGCCGCATGGAGTATTAAGCCGAAGAAGATGAGATAGCCAAAGACATTTACCCCCGCCGCCACCGGGTTTTCCTTAATACTGCCAAACGGTATTCTAGGCGTCAGCTTATCCACTATATAGAATAGGGCCAGCCCAAGAAGCAGGCTTATTACAAAGCTCATAGCCAGTAATCCCCAGGTCCTGAAATCGAAGATGTACCACACTATCGGAACTGTGACCGCAGTCAGCGCTGTAATAGCGCCGTGGATGACAAGGCCAATCAGGATGAAGAAGCCTGCCAGGAAGAGCCCGGTAGCCAGCGGGTCCTTGCCTATACGCTCACGATGAGGAATATGAGGAGTCAGAGCATCGAGTGCTCTGACTCCGAGCCACGCCAGGAGAGCAGAGACAAAAACCAGCAACACGACCTTGGTTAGCCATATTAAGGTAATTACCCAGAAAGAGAGTGCTAGGCCCACTTCTTGCATGTTAGTGCCTCCTCATTGTCTTTATCCGTTAACGGCAATCGTTTGATATGGGTTGCGACGACAGCCGGTCGTCATATATAGTCGACAAGATAGTGTATTTCATCGCAGAATCAGGTGACATTTCAGAGCTCCGATCACCATCGACTTACAGCGCAATATTATGTACTAGTATAGCAGTTTCTAGTCTCCAGTGTCCTGCTTCATGCGTGAGCTGGCAAGCTTTGCATAAGGTATCCTGAATGAGGTTACTATTTTCCTGTGGCGGTAGTTTCATGTCCTCTGGCAGGGAAAGCTATGCTCCAAAAAAGCAACGGTGTGCTACAATGGTGTGGTACACGCATTGGCAATGACACAACAGACAGTTTGACTGAAGTGAGTGCATACTAAGTTACATTCTACTAGATAGTCTGAATCACAAACGGGAAGGAAAGTGCCAGCGAGAGGAGAAAGGAGGCGGCAATGATAAAGGGCATTATAGGGTACAAGGTTAAGAATTATAAGGATCTGGAGCCCATATTGCTGAAGCTTAGGTCGCATGCCATGCAATATCCAGGCTTCGTGAGCGCTGAGAATCTCGTCAGCGACGTGGATTCCTCCGTCGTCATAGTGATAAGCACATGGGTGACCATTGAAGACTGGAGGTCATGGGTGAAGTCAAGGATAACGCAAGACCTGCTTCGACAGGCCGACGCAGTTCTGAAGGAAAAGTCCAGAATAACAGCATACAGGATAATGCCGACAGCAGAGTGGCGCTAATGAGGCATCAGTCTGTGTCGTCTCATTAAGGCAAAGTGCGCCTTAGTTCAAACACCACCGGGTTCGCCGGGTCAGGACAGGCAACAGTGGTCTTGTTTTGGTCTTGCTCCCAGGGAAACGTACCGCCGAATTGCAGGACTTGGGCAAATGGGAAAAGGGAGTAAAAAGCCCATGAACAAAGGTTAGGCGGCGTCTGTTGCCCCATGACGAACTCATCTCCAACCTTGTGTCCAGCCGCGCAAGTACCCCTCTGGGATATTGCCTTAGCTATCACATCAGCCATTTCAACCTCCTATCTCGGAATCAATCGGGCTAACACCTCTCAGCGCCATTTCCGGTTAGATTGTCCCGATTTGTCCAGATAGTATATGTGGTGTGGCGTGCACAAGCAAGTAGCCTGTGCCAGGAGGATCCCGTCAGGGAAAGCTCTTCAGGTAGGAAGTATGGTCCAGCCGGTATCGATGAAAAGCATTGAACAGAAGCAGGGAATTCCTCAGCTAATTGTATCTAACCCGATTTTGCTTGAGCGGGTCTTGCCAGGGGTCGGATAGAGGTCTGTCCTGTTACCACTGAAAAACATGAGGGTTGTGGTTTTCACAGATTGGAGCTATCATCTCTTAGCGGCTAGTGCCATAAGCTCGTGGAAGGACTAAGTTATTACGGGTCACTTGATGAGCCTACAGTTATCGGGACTCGATAAACTTCAGACGCAGGTATTGTCCCAGGGCCTGTGCAGCTTTTGTGGAGCATGCACCGGAATGTGCCCTTACCTGGTTGCGTTTCGGGGCAGGGTGGTAGTGATGGACTCCTGTCCGGTGACTGAGTCGCGATGTTGCCAATTTTGCCCCCGAATGGGGGTGGACCTTGACCTTGTTAGTGGCACCCTTTTTGGGGTTGCCTACAGTAGCGAGCCTATAGGTGAGGTGCGTGAGGTACTTATAGCCAGAAGCAGGGAGCCAGAGATACGGGAACGAGCTCAATACGGGGGGGCTGTGTCAACGCTGATACGCACAGCTCTGCAAAGCGGGCTAATTAGCACGGCGGTTCTCGCCAAATTGGTGGATGGGATTCCTCAGGGTATCACCGTTTCGTCTGCAAAGGAAGTCCTGGACTGTTGCGGCTCGAGCTACCTGGTCTGCCCCGTCTTGGAGGCTTTTCACACGTGGCAGCCTGAGGATAATGACAGGGTCGGAGTAGTAGGCACACCCTGCCAGACATTGGCATTGGCCCATATCAGAACCTGCTCCCTTTGGCCGCAAAGCAACGTCAGCAGGCTTAACCTCGTTATCGGATTATTCTGTACATGGGCTCTCTCCCACAGTTTTCGTAAGGTGCTGGCAAAATGGGCACCACTTTCACTGATAAAGAAGACGGATATACCGCCGCCTCCGGCCAATGTTTTCAATGTATATACGGCAGACAGGTGCCAGTCAATACCACTGGATGATGTAAGGTCTTATATTCCTCCCGCCTGTGCTCTTTGCTGGGATATGACATCGGAGATGGCTGACATCTCTGTAGGCGCTGCGGAGGGCATAGAGGGCTGGAATACAGTAATAATCCGCACCGAGAAGGGCCAGGAGCTTGTAAGAACGGCAGTGTCGGAGGGGCTTTTGGAAACAGGGGAGTTACCGAAGGCGAGTTTTGACCACCTGGTGGAGTCTGCCCGACTCAAGAAAAGGCAAGCTCTCCAAAACCTTGTCCAGCAGAGCGCTGAGACAGAAGCCCTGCCTTACCTGAAACTCAAGCGTGAGACCGTGGAGCAAATCCTCAGTACCACTTAGGCTTGTCAAGGAGGTGAACGATGTCTACATTGACGGCAAACGCTGCGGGCGAGACTGAGCTCCTTTTTGGCAATGAGGCCATTGCAAGAGGGGCGCTGGAGGCAGGTGTCAGAGTGGCCGTCTCGTATCCGGGAACCCCATCCAGCGAGATCCTTGAAAACCTGGCCGGGGTTGCTGAGAAGGCAGGACTCTATGCGGAGTGGTCGGTCAACGAGAAAGTGGCTGTCGAGGTAGGCACTGCCGCTTCCTTTGCCAGTTTGCGGGCTATCGTTAGCTTCAAGCATGAAGGACTCAATGTTGCCCTTGATACGCTGTGTCATGTCAACCTGGCCGGGACCAAGGGGGGGTTGGTCGTGGTAGTCTGTGATGACCCCGCCGGTTGGTCCAGCCCATCGGAGAATGATTCACGGGCGATTATCCAGTGGCTTAATGTGCCGCTGCTTGAGCCCTCCACTCCTCAGGAGGCTAAGGATATGACCCGGTGGGCTTTCGAATTGTCAGAACAGATAGGTACCTACTGCGTCGTGCGGAGCTGCACGAGGGTGTCGCACACTACCGGCACTGTGACCCTGGGTGAGATCGCCACTCGGGATACACTTGCCTATTTTGATACCTCCAAGCTCTTTGTGTTCGTCCCGATTGTCAAAAAGCACGCCGACCTGCTAGCAAAGGCCGAACGAGCAAAGGAAATATTTGAGGAATCCCATTTCAATTATTACCAGGGTCCTGAACAACCTGAACTAGTGATAGTTTCCTCGGGCAGTGGTCGCCTTTACTCCATGGAGGCGGTGGAGTGCTTGCGTTTGGGAAAAAAGGTTGGCATTGTTCATCTGGGGACAACCTGGCCTGTACCGGCCAGGTTCCTGGAGAGACAATTGTCTCGGACTTCAAAGGTACTGGTGGTGGAAGAGGTAGACCCCTTTGTGGAGCGCAATCTCAAGATAATAGCTGGAGATAGTGGCTGGCTCGACAGAGACCATGTTATCTATGGCAAGGCCAGTGGGCATATAAAACCATTGGGTGAGTTGAGCCCGGGAATAGTGATAGATGCTTTGGTAAGGTTGACAGGCGTCAAGCATGAGCCACCGAGCAAAGAGTATGACGAAATAGCAAAGCAAGCCGCCAAGGACCTGGTAATTGGTCGGGAGGTGATGTGGTGCCCGGGTTGTCCTCATCGAGCAACCTTCTGGACGATTAAAAATGCCTTTAGTTTGGATGGGAGGGATGGCTTTGTCTCGGGGGACATTGGGTGCTACGGGCTCGATCGTCGAGGGGCAGGTGGTTATCTGGTAACAAAGATAGCTCTGGCAATGGGCTCAGGCACTGGCGTAGGCTGTGGCATAGGTAAGCTTGGCCAGTTTGGGTTTCGCCAGCCGGTAGTTGCAGTATGCGGCGATTCCACGTTCTATCACGCTGCAATCCCCGCCCTGATTAATGCCAGATATAACAGGTCCGATGTCATCATGGTGATTCTCGACAATAATGCTACGGCTATGACCGGTTTTCAGCCACATGCCGGGATCGGCACAAATGCCATGGGGGAAGCGGCGCCGGTTGTTGATGTCGAAGGGCTGTGCCGAGGGTTGGGCATCCCACTGGAAGTAATGGACCCATTTGACATCACTGAGAATACCAGAAGGCTAATTGACCTTATGTCGGATGGCGATGGAGTGAGGGTAGTCATTATGCGTCGTCCCTGTGCTCTGCTTCGACCACCTGATGAGAAGCCGCCATTCAAGGTCTGGGTAGACACCTTGAAGTGCCGGGGAGACGAGTGCGGTTGTGCCAGGTATTGTGTTAGAGTCTTCAGGTGTCCTGCTATAGTTTGGGATAGAATTGGAGGGAGGGCTCACATAGATGAGGCGGTGTGTGTGGGCTGCGGTGTATGTACCGATATATGCCCAGCCTCCGCCATAATGAAGGAGCCAACAAGTGAGTGAAGGGAAACTCTTGGCAGACCCATTGAATATCGTTGTGTGCGGTGTCGGTGGACAGGGGAACATCCTCGTTGCTCGTCTTGTAGGGAGGTCATTGGCCAAGCGTGGATATATAGTGACAATCGGCGAGACCTATGGAGCCTCACAGCGGGGCGGCGATGTAATGAGCCATATTCGGTTATCTGTGCGTCAGAGATATGGGCCTCTTATCCCGCCAGCTGGTGCCCACATTGTCCTTGGATTAGAACCTTTGGAGACGGTGCGGATCCTGGTGGACTATGGCAGCCCTCAGGTAGCTACCATCACCAACACACGCCCTATCCTGCCCGTGACAGTGGGTATGGGCGTTACCGAATATCCTGATTATGACGAGTTGAGGCAGGCCATAGTCCAGCTGTCAGGACAGGTTTGGTTTTTGGATGCTACTGAGGTTGCGCTAGGTCTGGGGTCAGTACGACTGACCAACCTGGTTATGCTTGGTGCCCTGATTGGCTCGTCCCTTCTGCCAATTACCGGGGCGCAGTCGGAGGAAGAAATAAAGGAAAGGTTTCCCAGGGATAGGCTAGAGCCCAATTTTGAGGCGTTCAGGAAGGGGCTAAGCCATACCCGGGCTACCGGTTGTGCTTGAGACTGATATCGGAAATAGTACCTGGTTTGTGGCAGGCCTAAGAGGAAGATAGTTCATGGAGATTAGACTGAACACACACGGGCGGAACTCACTGGCAACGAAAGCATTTTTCAGCGACGAAAGTGGTTTTGAAGTTGCCTCTGTAATCGTGACAGGTAAGACCGATGCCGTTCTTATCGATGCACAGTGGACGTTATCAAATGCCCATCGGGTAATCGCAGAAATACTGGAAACAGGCAAATATCTTAAAACGATTTATATTACTCATGCGCATCCCGACCATTACTTTGGACTCGGCACCATCGCGGAGGCTTTCCCTGGAGCTCGGGTTATAGCACTCCCTTCAGAAGCCCATATCATCAACAAACAGTTCTTCGGCAAAATCGAGCACTGGGAAAAAGTGATAGGAGCTATAAACGTGCCCAGAAAGACGGCCAGTATCGAGCCTCTTACCGAGAACTACTTCGAACTGGAAGGGCAACGTATCGAGATTATCCCGAAAGTGATGGGGGACATGAAATACAATACGGTGGTCTGGATCCCTTCTATACGGACCCTGTTCGGCAGCGACGTTCTTTTCAATCAGGCACATCCTTTTACCTGTGAGCTCACCGCCGAAGAACGCCGGCAGTGGATACAGGATATCGGTCGCTTAGAGAAGATGGACGCCGAGGTGGTCATTCCCGGCCATCAGAAACCCGGCATGCCCTTCGACTCCAGCTCCTGCGATTTCACCAGGGATTATCTCGTCGCTACCGATGAGGAACTGGCCAGAACAAACGATGTTGCTGATTTTTACTACGCTATGGTCAAGCGCTTCCCTGAAGCCAACCTCTTCATCAGTAATGAAATGAACGCCAATGTGTTCAAAGGAGGATTGGATTGGAATTGGCGGGAATACTAGAGTATGGTGCCCCGGAATTCCATCGGACCAAGTGACAATCGCTCAAGGTGCAATGCTTGAATGGTAAGTAAGGGCCTCACAAGATCGACATCCCCCCTTTCGACGGTTCTCGTCGTGCAACCCATCTCATCAAAACGGATTGGGAAGTGGTAAACTATCTACAAAACACGGAAGAGGATGGTAATGATTATAGGACTGGTCGTTTTCATGGTCTTTATGGCCTTTTTGCTTGCCTTGTGGGAAATCCAAATTGCCTTAGTCCATCTGCCGTTGTTTTTGTCCCGTGGAGCTGGCAGTTGGAGAGTCTGCTCCTAAACCCATAGCATAGCCTGGCCATCTCAAACGAAGCTATTGACAATTCGTGTGATAATGGTACTATACTATTAAGGGCCAATATGAAGTTGGTGTTCAAATGTGTGTGTCAGGTGGTTGCAGCAGTTCGTACCGCTCTCAGCAGAGCGCATATGGACACGTGATTTGGGCGCTTTCCTGTCCCGGCAAAGACTACCATCCCCTTCAAAATCAAGTACGATTGCAAAGCATAGCCGGGGCAATTATTAGCGGTGCAACCTTCATAACACAGGGGGGGTGATGCACTATGAACTAACATTTCTGGATAAACTGAACTGGTACATATGAACGTGCAGCAGCAGAACTAGAAATATAAAAAAGGAGGTGTGCTCAGAATGGACTGGAGTAGCGTATTACAGTCTTTCCAGGATTTTTTCGGAGCGCTAATACGTTTTCTGCCCACACTCGTGGCCGTACTGGTCCTATTGCTTATAGCCTGGATTCTGGCCAAAGTCCTCAGAACAGGCGTACGAAAGGTTGTACGGGCCAGTGGTATCGATAAGAGACTGGGTAAGGGTGGAGATCCCACAGATGCAAGTCAGTATCCTGTGGCTCAAGGCGCGGGCACAGCAGTTTTCTGGGTCGTATGGATATTGTTCATACTGGCCATACTGCAAGTCCTGGGCGTAGAAGGTCTTTTCGACTCAATTGTGGTTATTTTCGAAAGAATCTTCGCCGCCATTCCGCATATTATCGGCGCCGTAGTAATACTTGCCATCTTTTACTTCGTAGGACGTCTCTTAGCCAAGCTGGTTACCAAATTATTGAGCGGAATTCGCTTTGATGAGTTGCCTGTCAAGTTAGGCCTGGCAAAGAAGCCCATTACAGGAACCAGTTCTCCTTCCAACGTGGTTGGCTACATTGTTATGGTATTCATAATGCTCTTTGCCATAATGATGGCAGCGGACCTGCTTGGTTTTACCCTGGTGAACCAGCTAATAAGCAGCTTGACTCATTTCCTGGGACTGGTTGTTCTGGGTGTCGTTATTATCGGCGTCGGTATCTTTGTCGCTAGTATGGTAGCGAAAATTCTTCGCGCAGGCGGCAGGTCAGAGCCTATCATTTCCTTCGTCAAGGTTGCCATTATTGTCTTGAGCGTCGTGCTGGGAATACGGGCAATGGGTTTTGCCGACGATCTCATTCTGCTGGGCTTTGGGCTGATTCTGGGGGCAGCGGCAATAGCAGCTGCTATCGCCTTTGGACTGGGCGGTCGTGAGGTTGCCGGTGAGCTCCTAGCTCGCTGGACCAAAACCAGCTCCGGCGGCGGCAAGAGCGGCAAGACCGGCAAGACCGATGACAAAGCCGGGAAGTAACAAACGAACAATTGATAGAGAAACCATGCTAACTTGGAGGATGTAGATGCTGCGGGACGATAAGGGGCCGGGTGGTCTTCTGTTTCTGCCCGGCCTCTTGTCCCTGCCTGTCACGCCCACAGACGATGGTACTGATACGGGAATTGCGGACTATCTTGGTCGCGCACGTCTACAAAATCATATCGTCTGTGTTGCCCGGTGGAGGAAAGGGGCTTGTCTGTGCCTGACGTAGCTGTTGTCACTGATAGCGTTGCCGACCTGCCCCCCGGGGTGGCTGAGGAGTTGGGGATTACAGTGGTTCCGCTTGTCGTCCGCTTTGACACTGAGGTCTACCGCGATGGTATCGACTTGACCCCGGGTGAGTTCTACGAAAAACTGGAGACCAGCAAGGTGCTGCCGGCGACATCCGTGCCAGCCCCGGGCGTTTTTGCCGAGGCATACGACGAGCTTGCCCGGAAAGCAAATGAGATCGCGGTTATCAGTTTGACATCCAGGCTCAGTGCCACTTATCAGGTGGCCTCGGAAGCTGTGGGGTTGATGAAGAGGCAATGCCGCGTAGAGGTTCTGGACTCGCAGTGGGCGGTTATGGCCCAGGGCTTCATAACGATTGCTGCTGCCAGGGCAGCCCTGGCTGGGGCCCGCCTTGATGAAGTGCTCGATGTGGCCCGGCACACCATGGGCCGGGTGGATATGTGTGCTGCCTTTGATACCCTCGAATACCTGCTGCGTGGCGGACGTATCGGCAAAGCGCAGGCCTTGCTCGGTTCATTACTCAAGATAAACCCGCTTGTCGTTCTTAAAGATGGTGCTGTCCATCCCTATGGCAGGGAACGCTCTCGAGCCAGGGCAATAGACCAGTTGTACAACTTTGCCGCAGACTTTGGCAACGTTGAAGGATTGGCTGTGGAGTATGCCACCGACTTAGATGAGGCCAACAGGTTGGTCGAGCGGCTTCAGTCAAGGTACCCGCAAGTGCCCGTATACCTCTCGCGTGCCAGTCCTGTTATCGGTACGCACACAGGGCCCGGCCTCATCGTTGTGAGCGTCCTCGGAGACAGATAAGCCGGAGTCTAGCGATGAAGTCTCTAATGAGGTTGAGCCTGCATCTGGACGGAGCGCGAGGTATCTTCCGGGATGAGGACATGCTACCGGGTATTCTGTGCATAGTCATCGGATATCTTGTGGGCTCCATTCCCACAGCATACATCGTATCTCGTATAAGGAAAGGCATAGATATTCGGAGCATCGGCTCAGGTAACATGGGTGGCGCCAATGTCATGCGCGAAATTGGTACTCATGAAGGCGTTTTTGTCGGTGTCATTGATATTGCCAAGGGGGCAGCTGCAATCCTCATTGCACAGGCCCTGAACGTTTCGCAACTCTGGGTCTTTGGAGCCGGTCTTGGTGTTCTAATAGGGCATAATTTTCCCGTGTTTGCGGGTTTCAGGGGCGGCAGAGGTTCGGCCACCATAATAGGCATCTTTCTCGTGTTAGCCCCATGGGCAACACTTGTTGCCCTGGCAATAATAGCCGTTCCGTTCTTCACTACGCGTAACTTCACCTTTGCCATACTCATTGGATTTGGCCTCTTGCCTGTGTTTATCGGGTTGTTTGGAGGCTGGCCGGCACTGGTACTCTACGCAGTAGCTGTCGACCTTTTCATGCTGGTTCGAAACCTGCCCGGTGTTAAGCAAGTCCTGGCTAAAGGCGCGATGAAGGATATGATAGGCGCCAGGCAGCAGAAGAAAGTGAAATAACGCCAGCGGGCGAAAATTAACAGGATTTTAACAATTATGTGCTAATCTTATTATTATGAAGATGATACTTGGTTGTAGGAAACACGATTATGTGAAAAGAGTAGCCGTCTTCTCGGTTGTGGTGGCCCTGCTTGCAGTGCTGGCAGGCTCTGGTTGTAACGGTCTTCGGAATGGTCTTCGGCCTCCGGACCCCGGTCCTTCCCTCGACCTGGAAATACGAACCTGGTACGACCTGTATGCCATCAGAGACAACCTGGCCGGCCATCACCGTCTGATGAACAGCCTCAATGCAACCAGTCCCGGCTACGATGAACTGGCCGGTTCGGCAGCCAATGATGGAAAGGGCTGGCAGCCACTTGGCTACTGCGACTATGTCCCTCCTTACTCTTGTCTACCATTCACCGGGAGTTTCGACGGCCAGGGATATGAGATAGGAGACCTCTTCGTGGAGCGCCCTGCCGAAGCGCAGGTGGGACTCTTCGGTCTTGTTGGTGCGGGAGGAGTTATCGACGATGTCAGGTTGGTGAACGCCGATGTGACCGGCGCGTATTATGTTGGCGGCCTGGTGGGAGAGAATGGGGGCACAGTAAGCAATTCCCATGCCACCGGCAGGGTCACCGGCACGCGGAGTGTTGGCGGTCTGGTGGGAGAGAGTGAGGGCACCTTGAGCAACTCCTATTTCAGCGGCAGCGTCGCTGGCACTGCCAGTGTTGGCGGTCTGGTGGGATCGAATATTGGGGGCACCGTGAGCAACTCGTACTACAGCTATGATGACGTCTTGATTAACGGAGAGAACACAATAACCGTTGGGGCTCTGTTCGCTGAAGACTTTGAGCAATGGCTTGCCGACAACAAGTCTTTGGATGTAGATGAAAGGCTTTCTCAAGAAAACGGGTATTACCTGATACACGATGTTGATGATTTCAAACAACTGCTCCCGTTTGGCCAGGATGGCTCATTGAAATTCAGGTTGACTGACGACCTTGATTTGGCCGACGAACCGGACTTCTACATCCCTTATCTGGCCGGAGAGTTTGATGGCAATGGTTACAAAATCTCGAACTTGGCCTTGAACTTGGGTGGCGTCTCGCACGTCGGATTATTCGGATACCTTGCCTCTGGCGGAAAACTCACGCAAGTCGGTCTCGAGAATGCCAACATAAGGGGCGATCCATACTATGCTGGCGGTCTGGTGGCACGCAATCGCGGCACTGTAAGCAACTCTTACTCCAGCGGCAGCGTGACTGGCGGCGAGATTGTTGGCGGTCTGGTGGCTGTCAACGATGGTACTGTGAGGAACTCCTCTTCCACCGGCAATGTGAGTGGCAAATATAGTGTTGGCGGTCTGGTGGGAGAGAATTGGGGCAGCCTGAGCAACTCCCATTCCACGGGCGACGTGACTGGCGACGCGTGTGCTGGCGGCCTGGTGGGAGAGAATAGGGGCACTGTAGGCGACTCCTATGCCGCCGGTAACGTGACCGGCCTGATTGCCGGCGGTCTGGTGGGAATCAACTGGAGCGCCGTAGGCGACTCCCATGCCTCCGGGAGCGTGACTGGCGTTGCTTGGGTTGGCGGTCTGGTGGGGCAAACATGGGGAGGCACTGTGCGCAACGCCTACGCCACTGGCAGCGTTACCGGTGAAAGCGATGTTGGCGGCCTGGTGGGGCTTAGCGGCAGTAGCACTGTTAGCAACTCCTATTCGACGGGCAGCGTTGATGGCGAGTTCGGTGTTGGCGGTCTGGTGGGACGTAGCGATGTGAGCACTGTGAGCAACTGCTATTCCACCGGCATGGTGACGGGCGATAAGGCTGTTGGCGGGCTGTTGGGATACATCTTCATGGGCACCCTAGGCACATCCTACTCTGTCTCCAGCGTCACCGGTGAGGAGCATGTCGGCGGTCTTGTCGGACGTAATAATGACGGCACCGTGAGCAAATCCTTCTGGGATGTAGAGATGAGTGGACAAGCTACTTCGCATGGCGGGACGGGTAAGACCACGGCGGAGATGAAGGACATCGCCACCTTCTCAGGTGCAGGCTGGAACATAATCGCGGTCGCTCCCGGCGAGACCAACCCCACCTACACCTGGAATATCGTTGATGCTGTCATCTATCCCTTCCTGAGCTGGCAGATGTAGAATGGGCGAACTCTGTTTTTCTTTCTGCGCGCCACCTACCTGGATTGGTCAGGCTGACTTCCCCAATCCGGGTAGAGCATTACTGCCTCTGTCTTTGCGGGCAGGCCGGTCTGGTGCTGAGCGAAAATCAGACAAACTATTGACGGCGCTGGGTTGACGGATATGATACAATACGTACAGGGATTCTGAAAAACAGATAGTAGTGTGACATGCGTAGTGAAAAGGTATAGCGCGTGTTAGAGATTTGCGACAAACTAGACTGCTGCAAAACAGGAGGTGAATCATGAAGGTTAGGAGATTGTTTATTGCCGGGCTCGTACTGGCACTTATGGCCAGCCTGCTGGGGTCGGCAGGTCTGGCTGCGGCACCACCGGAGAAGGTGGATTTCCTTATTGGGTTTCACGAGGCTCCCGGTCCTGCGGAGCAGGCCCTGGTGCGCGGCTTTGGTGGTGAGATTTACGGGCAGTTCACCATAGTCGATGTTATCGCTGCGCGAATGTCCCCCCGAGCCGCTGATGCCCTGGTTCGAAACCCCGGAGTTGCATATGTAGAGCTGGATGGACCTGTTTACGCTCTTGACCAGACAGTGCCCTGGGGAATCGACCGGGTATTTGGCGAAGAGTCATATTCTTTTGATACCTGGGACATTAGTAGAGGCGACGGAATTGCGGTTGCCGTTCTTGACACCGGGATAGATGTGAACCATGAGGACCT
>JAWOFK010000058.1:0-7445 GCA_046497565.1 Dehalococcoidia bacterium | reverse complement strand
CAAAAAGTGCCTGAGCCCACGGGACGAACCAAGCAGTTGCTCGATGCCGCCAATATCAAGTTGCCTGCAGTGCTACCATTGAGAGGAGTGCATGTAGCCACCAGGAAAAAGCTCGTTTCTCAACGGCGTTAGCCTCAATTCTCAAGGGGCACTCCGTTCAAGCGAAAATAGCCTCAATTTGGAAGATCTGCTGTATCAGCTTAGTGGCGAGACCGACTAATTCCTCCTCTATCTTCTGGCTATTGAAACTACCACTACATTCAAGTATATTCTGAAACTCTGAAAGGTCTTGAGCGCCGGCAATGACGATGTCAGATAGGGTGGTGACACCGCACTGGCTGAGCAGGTCCGGGGTCAAGGATGGGGCAACGGCGGTGAGAATACCCACCCTCTTGCCTGGCTTGAGAGAGAGTTTAATAATCGGGATCTGCAGAAGGCTGGAGAGAAACACGGGGACATCAAGCCTTGCTGATACCTCCTTCTGATAGTTAGCGAAAAACCCGCAAGCACCAACAATGGCTCTAACACCTTGCTGTTGCAGCTCTTTGCCAGCTTCAACAGCCGCATCAAGTATGGATGGGTCAGCCTTCAGGATGTTGGCTCCCATGCCTTTCAGGATTTTGTAACGTACGGGAAAACCGAATGTGCTGGCATTAGCCACGTTGCCCGGCAGATACGGATAACAAAGATCCAGCACCAAAATGCCGATGGCCACACCAGCGATCGCTTGCCCGTAGGCTATCGAAAGTTTGACATGCGACTGGTCAGACCTCCCAATATATCCGTATGCCATATCAAACCTCCTCTGGCACAAATCATCATTAATAGGCAGGGGTTGGAGACATCCTCATCGCAGCTTCCTCCAATATTTGATATACTCTCCGCAGTACTTGTCAATGCCGAGCAAAGCACGAGAAGCATAGATTGTCTCCATCATAGCTGTATCTGTAGGGTTCATGATAGCGGCGTCCAAACCGGCTTCCAGTAACATGCTCAGATAGGTACGATTAAGCAAGCGCCGATTTGGTAACCCAAAGGAAACGTTGCTGACCGCCGCGACGGTTTTCACACCTAACTCGTTCTTGACCCGGCGCACTGCTTCAAGAGCCTGTGCTCCTTGTTCTGGACTAGTACCGACTGACATATAGACCGCATCAATGTAGACACGGTCAGGGACAATGCCAACTCTCCTGCATTTCTCTAACAGAGCCCGAGCCTCTGCTAACCGATCATCAACCGTCTTGGGCATTCCGTGCTCCCCCATGGCCAAGCCGATAATATCTGCATCATACTGTGCTGCCAGTTCAATCAGAGCACTTTTGCCTTTTTCATTAGTAATAGAATTCATTACTGCACGGCTCTTGCACAGTGCCAGACCTGCAGCCATTGCATAGGGGTTTGAACTATCGATTGACAGTCGAACCTCCCCTACCTCATCATGAATGAGGCTGATGACCCACTTCATGTCCTCGCTTTCCCGCTGCATGCTGGTCTCGGTGTTAACGTCCAAGATATGTGCCCCACCCCCTACCTGAATCCGAGCAAGATGACGTATAGCTACTTCATCCTTATTTTGAATCGCTTCTCCAACGCGCTCGCGTGCTGAGTTAATCAGCTCCCCTATCACTAGCATTTCATCCTCTTACCTCGGGCAAGAGCTTCCTTTCCGCCGAGTCGATAAGCTGTTCAAGTTCCTCTTGAACATCTTCAGGTAACGGCTGAGGCTTATATGAACTAAGGATTCTCTTAACCTCAGCTTGGGCTCTAGCTTGGAGGGTCAGGCTACCTTCCTTTACCCAGCGCTCATAGTTGCTTCGATCCAGAAGGTGAGGGTACCAAAGCTCTTGTTTGTAGTGGTCAAGTGTGTGGGGCTTGGTAAAGAAATCCCCGCCAGGTCCAACCTCCTCGACTAGGTCGATAGCCAGGGTCTCTCTGTTAACGGGAAAGCTTCTCATGATGCGCTTGGTCAGGGCAATGACCTCGTCCATCATCACCAGAAAATTCAAGGAGCCGGTTAACCCACCCTCCAGAAATCCAACGTCGTGAATTATGTTACCTCCGCCTAAAGCAGCCATGGTGAGGGTATATGCCCCTTCAATAGCTGCTTGCTCATCAACCGTCTTTGAATCGGTTGTTCCTGCTGTATCCCACGTGGAGAGTCCATAGCGCCGTGATAATTGAGCGTAGATTGCACTGGCTATATGCCATTCGGGAGCCCCCCAAGGCCATACAAAATGCTTCATATCTAATGGGCAGCACCCTCCACCCCCATATATGAAAGGGGCCCCAGGATTATTCAACTGAGTCACTACCAAACCTACCAAGGTTTCAGCATTGCCAAGGGCTAATGCTCCAGCCATAGTTGCTGGGGCGTTAGCCCCACCATATATTGCAGCAGGATAGACAACAGGGATCCTGCGTTCTGAACAGAAGAGCAATGGCTCTAGACCATCCTTTATATGCTTAAGTGGTGTAACTGGCTCGGCATTAACAGCAAAAAAGGGATTGATCTGTAGATCCTCTGGGCTACCGGCTACAGCAATGGCCATTTCGTACATAAACTCCAATACGTCCCTTCTGCCCGAAGTGTTGACAAACATCGGCTTCACACTGCCTTTTATCATAGTGTAGAATTCATATAGCTCTTGCATCATAGGGTGAACGTCAGAAGGTAGCCCATAGCCCATTATGAAGTCAATGTTACTGAGATAATCGCCAACTAAAGCTGCGTTCTCAACATCCCTTAAGACTGATTTTCGACGTTTATCGGTCTCGTGGTCAATGGTATTCAATAGATCGCCGCCGGTTCCAAAATAGATTTTAGCGTCTTCTAAGAAGATAACACGCTCACCGAGTCTGTTGCACAAAATGATCCGCTTTGGAGCAAGCTGGAGCGCCTTGTCTACCAAGTAAGAGGGTATTCTCACCCTAAGGTCATCCTCAACCTTTGCCCCGGCTGAATGTAGCAATTCCCTGACCTTCTCATGATATATGTTAACTCCTACTCTCTCAAGGATCTCGAGAGATGCATAGTGAATCTCATCAAGTTCTTCATTTGACCAGAACTCTAGCCTCGGCCGGTGTGGATTGACATCATAATGCATATTACACCTCCCTGCAGATCTCTTGTTCTCATTCTACGGTACTCGTTTCGCCACTGAGCACTGCTTTCAGGCTCTCAGCTAGTGTCACTGCCGAGAAGGCGTCGGGGGCATAGCCATCCGCTCCTATCTCATCAGCATAGCCTTGGGTTACTGGGGCACCTCCAATCATCACCTTAAGTTTGTCTCTCAGGCCGTCCTCCTTCAGCGCCTCAAGTACCTCTGTCATATTCAGCATCGTCGTTGTCAAAAGTGCTGACATGCCCACTAAATCGGCATCATGTTCCTTCACTGCTTTAATGAATTCTTTAGCTGGGACATCCGTACCCAAGTTATGAACTTCGAATCCGGCTCCTTCTAGCATCATTCCGACCAAGTTCAGGCCAATATCGTGTATGTCACCTTCGACAGTACCTATCACAACTTCACCTTTCATCTTTACCCCAGACTTCACTAGCAGAGGTCGCAAGAGTTCCATTGCCGCCTTCATTGTATTCGCTGATAACAACATCTCTGGGATAAATCTCTCTCCACGTCCGTACTCATCCCCCACAATCTGCATTGCTGGAATAAGCGCTTTAACTCAATAGTGCCCTACCTGGAAGACGGTCAAACCATAATCAAATGGTCGGCAAACTTCTCAGCGCTATTGTTCGCCAAGATACTGAGAGAGAGGGGAAGAAACAAAGACATTACCCTTGCTGAAGCACATACCCTTCCTTGGGGCTGTCGGTTAGCAGCACCGGGCACAGCCCAGATAATGGTCTGGGCGACTAAGCTTCTTTTTGCTACCTTACCGGCAAAGAATATAGACAGGGTGATAAATGAGGTAAAGAATATGTATCCGGTAGTTCCTGGCGATAACGTTCTGGCTACCTCACTGAATAATCTAAACCCGATTGTTCACCCCATCGGTACGGTCATGAACGCAGGGTGGGTTGATAGTGCGGGGAAAGACTTCTACTTTTATCGGGATGGCAGTACCTTGTCCACAGCTAGGGCAATCAAGGCAATCTTTGAGGAGGTAGGTAGATTAGCCAATGCCATCGGGGCAAAAATGCTGGAATACCCGGAAGAAGACTTCTGGGGCAAGAGCACGATAATGTCGACTTATTTCAGGGCCCCCTTCGATAAGGAAGGTGCTGTGACAAAGATATCAGGCCCATCATCAGTGAAGAGTAGATACGTAACCGAGGATATTCCCTACGGGCTAGTACCCATCGCCAAACTGGCACGCAAGTTTAATGTGGCTACACCGCTTACAGATTCCGTGATTCAGTTCGCGTCGGTGATAAACCAAACGAATTACTGGGAAGATGGTTTGTCACTTGAAGAACTGGGGATCGCAGACTTAACCAAAGAAGAGCTAGTGAAGGGGTTGCAGGAAGGGTTTTGACGGTCACGGTTATGAGATAAGGGATCTGCTTATTAATCGCGGTGACGTGAATCGTGTGGGGCTTATTAGTCTTCTTGATCGGGGAGGAGTGGTCCAGAATCTTAGAGTGGTCAGCGCTCGTGTGACTACGGAGGGTTATGTTGGGGGTCTGGTGGGAAAGAACATTGACGGTGCCGCGAACAACTCGTTTTGAGATATCAGCACTTCCGGGATGTAAGAGACTGACGGGGGGATGGGTAAGACCACCGCAGCAATTAAGGGCATCGCCACCTTCGCAGATATGCCGACGGAAGGGCTGAACCATAGTGGTGAAGGTGAGTTGATTGGCTGTTTTCATAAGCAACCTCCAGTGCTGTTAGGTCAATCCTACCACGTAGCCAGAGGTGAAGAAAGGAAAGAGATGCTGAAAAGCCCAAATCTTGAAGCTAAAATTGGGGCTTTTCAAAACTAAACGGCCTCATGAGTGGATAGGAGGTAAACGATGATGGACAGGACGCAAGAGAGGCTCCAGTTATGGTGCTCAGCGCAGAGCATTCAATTTATCAGCCCAGAGGCTGAGGAGGCATACAAGAAGAGAGCAAAGCGGGTCGCCGATGTTATCCAGTTGAGGGTGCCAGATAGGGTGCCAATCGTGCCCAGTTTTGGCATGTTTCCTGCACTGGATAATGGATTTACCTGCGAAGAGGTCATGTTTGACTATTACAAAGCCCAAAAGGCATGGATGAAGACGCTTGTTGAGTTTAAGCCGGATATGTACCTCGGCTCAAGTTATGCTTTGCCTGGTCCGGTCTTGGAAGCCCTTAACTACCGGCAGCTTAAGTTGCCCGGGCGTGGGGTTTCCCCTCGGCACGTATATCAATTTGTTGAAGGAGAATATGTGAAAGCAGATGAATTCTACGACATATTTATCGATGACCCGTCAGATTTTATGCTGAGGGTCTACTTACCCCGTGTGTGCAGCGTCCTTGAACCATTGAAAGCAATTCGCCCGCTAACTGAGTCATTCGGATATTATATTTCGTTGATTGCTAATGTTGCTCCACTTGGAACACCAGGAGTTGTCGGTGCCCTTGAGTCTCTGTTAGCAGCCGGGGGTGAAGCGAGAAAGTGGGCTAAGGTACTGGCTGACCAGTATGAAGAGATAACCAGCATGGGGTTCCCCCTATACGAAGGAGGGGAGTCAGCGGCTCCCTTTGATATAATTGGGGACTGGTTCAGGGGAACACGCGGTGTAATGATAGATATGTATCGACGACCTAGTAAGCTTATTGAAGCTATGGAAAGGTTAGTGCCAATACTGGTCAGGATGGGATTAGACCAGGCAACAGAAAGCGGACTCCCGATTGTGGGTCTCATGCTCCACAAAGGTGCCGAAGGCTTTATGTCCCCTGAACAATATAAGACCTTCTACTGGCCCACTTTGCGCAAGGTCATGATGGGACTGATTGATGAGGGGCTGGTGCCTATGCCACTATTTGAGGGGGATTACACGTCGCGCCTGGAGATTATCAAAGATATACCTAGGGGAAAGGCGGTATATTGGTTTGAAAAGGTAGATATCTACAAGGTAAAGGAAATCCTTGCTGATACCGCATGTTTCCGCGGAAACGTACCAATCGCACTGCTGCACACTGGTACGCCCCAACAGGTTAAGGACTATGTTAAGGAACTCATTGATGTCGTTGGTAATGGTGGTGGCTTAATCGTTGATTGCGCGGCGTGGTTTGACGAGGCAAAACACGAAAATGTCAAAGCCATGGTGGACTTCACTAAGGAGTACGGTATTTACAGGTAACGGAGATTAAAAGGGGGCTGGCATGGAGAGCATTTCATCACAGACTGGTGCGCTCTGTCGGTGAAGTCACGGCCCTGCAGGATGTTAGACCTTTTTGGTTGGCAGCTTGAATTAGCTCCACCCCCCCAGTTAGCAGGACTGAATGAAATCAGGCAAGTAGCGTGGTGTGTTCTTGATTGTCCGTCGCCCCTGGCAATATTGCACTGTTACTTGTAGTGTGTGGTTGGTAAAATGAAAGGGTTGGATATCTCCAGTATCGGGATATCCAGCCCTTCCGAATTCTGTCAGGCTGAGTAGTATCTTTAACTCTTACCGATTCTGAATACCTTCGTGCCACAGGTCGGGCAGACGCCCTGGGTTGCTGGTCTCTTGTTCTTCATGACAATGCTCTTGGGATCTTTGATTTCTTTCTTAGCGCGGCACTTCATGCAGTATGCTTGCATTTCACCCTCCTTTCTGCGAACCAGATAGTAGGATATTTGTATCTACGGTGTCAATAGCTGGCCCAGCTAGGATACCGAATCGCACTAAAATTTGGTTGTCTTAAGGTCATGGCTTCCTCTCCTGGTTAGTTCTCAATTGTTCATAAAGGGCACCGAAAATTGCCCCCATACGGAACGCATCTGTTTTAGTGGTCGCTTGATCACTTTCAAGGTATCTCTTTGAATAGACATCTAGTGAGGTGAGAAAGAGGTCATCCACTTCTTCAATCCAAGCCTGCTGTGCCTCGGTATTCAAGAGTACGTTTTTGACATAGTATCTGGCATCCATGAACTCCTTTCTGATTAGGTGGCGGCCCTGTGCCAGGGCGACCGGGCCAACGGGGGTAGACCCGGGCCCCAGCACAGAGGCCATGATTATGATTTAGGATTATTGTCTGGTACGGCATAGCGGGCATGTCCGGGCATGCTCACTTCGCTCGGTGAAGGTGGCCCCAGCATTGAGGGCTCGTTGTATCCTCGGGGGAGATTGAACAATGTGGCTGCTTGCCCAGGTAATCAGGTTCACCATCTCATAGGCATTGTGGGGCGGAGTCTGGATTGCCTGAGCCCGGACAGCCTCAGCTTCTTTCCCGGTTATGCCGGCCTGCCGCAGCAATTCCTCAAGCACACCAGCTCGTTGCTCAGCGGGTATGCGTTCCTGAATCATCTCG